>NZ_MUGR01000019.1:0-133437 GCF_002217195.1 Flavobacterium aquidurense
TTATTAAAATATTTTAATAATTAAAAAGTAGTTGAGAAATTTAGTTATTAATAAGAGGGAATAACATCTTTTCTTTGATGACACAACATGCACCGATAACGCCCGCACGACGGCCTAAAGCAGACTTTTTAAGTTTCATATCACGGTTGACTAAGCCCAGTGAATATTTTTTTAATGCAGATTGAATAGGTAACAGGGCATAGTCGCCTAATTGTGCGAAATCTCCACCAATTACCAGTAAGTCAGGGTTGAAGATGTTGAGTAAAATAGATAAATAACGTCCCATTTTTTCGCTTTGCTGCGTCACTAAATCGACACAAAGAGTGTCTTCAAGATTTACAGCTCCGGCAATAATAGCATTGTGCTGTAGTGTAGAAGAATTTTCGTCAAGGGTAACTTTAGATTGTTTTCCTTCTTTGATGGCGTCTTTGAACTGGTTGATGAGCGACCAGCCTGAAATTTCGGTTTCAAGACAACCCAGTTTTCCGCATTGGCACATGATTTCATTATTGAAAATGGTACTGTGACCAAATTCTCCTGAATATCCTGATTTTCCGTAGTATAACTTACCGTCCGTAATCATCCCGATAGCGACTCCCCAGCTGTAATTGACAAAGATTATGTTTTGTTCGTCATCTACCACACCTTCGCAATATTCGCCAAAAGCCATGGCACGGGTATCATTTTCTAAGTGAACAGGAAGATCTAATTGTTCTGAGATGATTTCGTTTAAAGGTCGGTTTTCGCTAAAGAAGTAGTTATAGCTAAAACCTTCCATAGAATTTATGCGTCCTGAAAAGTTGATACAAACCCCCACAATCAGTTTTTTATCGACAGAACTGTCCTCGATAAAAGAATTGATGAGGCCGCAAAATTTCAATAATGATTTTTGGGTGTTTTCTAAAATGAAAGAAGTGCCAAGTTCTACACTAACCAATTCATTTTTGATATTCTGAAGTCCAATAGACATGCTGCTGATTCCCACCTCAACACCCAGGAAATAAGCACAAGTAGGGTTGATACTGTATAAAGAAGGTCTTCGTCCGCCGCTATTGGTAATTTTTCCCATGTCGACCACATAACCTTCTGTCAGTAATTCATTGACAGCTTTGGTTACCGTTGGGACACTTGACTGTAATTCAGTACTTAATTCGGCAATAGTAGCATTACCTCCTGATAACAAACGTTTGGTTATTGATTGTCTTAGCATATGCCATTTCTGGCCTGAAAGACTTTTATCTTTACTATTGTCTAATAAATCTTTTAAACTCATCGTTTCTTTAATTACGTGTCTCTTACAAACTTACTATATTTTTTAAATAATTATAAGAATTGAGTTTAATTATTAAAATATTTTTTTAACGATGAATACATTTTTAAATGCAGTCTTTAAAATTTAAAAAATGAAGAGATCATTTTTATTGAAAATCTTCTTAATCTATGACTTTTTGTCTTCGTTCCGATTTTATAAACTAAAGTGGTTGTAAAAGAGTCTTTACATTAACCTAAACAGACTACGCCCACTTATAAATGACTTTGGTTAAGTAATAAATACCCCTTATCACACTAATCTGCTTCATAACATCTAAGAGACGAAATGTTAATACAATGTTTTATAAACAAGCTGTTTTATTAATGTAAACGTAACCTTGCTGACCTACCCTCATTTCTAATTTTGGAGACATATTATAAACAACACAATTGTATTATATGTCATTTTTTAAATTAAGAATACACCGCAAAAAAATAATCAAAACTGGTGTTTTAGCCAGCACCGTTCATTCGCCAAATAACCCAAAAGTGATGCGTTATGTATAAAGGGTTTACAGATGAGCAGCTTGTTGAATTACTCAAAAAAGGAAAAGACAAAGCATTTGATGAATTGTATTTTCGGTATCGTGATGCATTGGTTCGCTTTGTTTATATGCGAATGAAATCGGTTCCGGTTGCTGAAGAAATTGTTCAGGAAGTTTTTACTACTATTTGGGAACGTCGGAAGATCCTGGTGATTCAAAAAAAATTCTCGGCTTATATCTACACTTCAGTTCGGTATGTGACTTTAGATTATATCAAATCGCACACCATTACCGACCAATATATAAAAGAGGTTACCGACAGAAATACGAATGATTACAATAGTACCAATGCCACCGAAGATGCTATCTACTACGAAGAACTTCAGGAAGCAGTCGACAAAGCCGCTTTATTATTGCCTAAAAAATGCAAAGAAGTTTTTATTCTAAGCCGCATCAAACATTACACCAACAAAGAGATCGCCGAAGAACTGAATGTATCGCACGAAACCGTAAAGTATCATATTGCCTACGCGCTAAAATTTATGCGAAACTATTTGGGCGAATTCAATTGATATTATTTGCTGAAAATTAAGAGTGAACGTTTTTCTTAACAAAAGCGTAACCTTAGGCGCCTACCTAAAACTACTATTCCCGAGACATACTATTAAAGAGATAAACAAATTATAATGCCTGAAAATTTACATCAAGATATACAATTTTTTTTAGAAGGAAAGCCTTCTTTAAAAGGAGAAGAATTATGGAATAACTGGTACGATCACCCTGAAGAAATTCTGGATGCTGCCATACTAATACAATCTGATCGTTCGAAACTAAAAAAAGAAATCAGACAGATTAAGAAAACGAACAAGGTTATTTTTCTTCATAGCAGAAAATGGGTTATGGCAGCTTCACTACTCTTTTTAATGGGATTGTCCTGTTTCTTTTATCTGTCATTTGTAAAAACAATTTCGAAAGAATATACAACCAAATCAGGAGAACGCGCCCTGATAACGTTGAGCGACGGAACCCGGATTTGGCTCAATGCCGGAAGTCATTTAAAATACCCAATGGAGTTTAAATGCCGAACACGCGAAGTATATCTCACCGGAGAAGCTTTTTTTGATGTTGCCAAAGACAAAGAACATCCCTTTATCATTCATACCGATAAAATGGATACCAAAGTACTAGGAACCAGTTTTAATGTTCAGGCGTATCCGGATCATGCCACACAAGAAGTTTCGGTTTTAACCGGAAGAGTCAATGTAAAATCGACTGTAAGCGAAGAAAATGTCTATGTAACTCCGGGACAAAAAGTAGTTTTTAAATCTAAAAATAATAAACTGCAAGCCTTTACAGATATTCCGGTGAACTCTATTTCGTTATGGCGAAAAAACATCATCGTTTTTGAAGACGCTCCTTTGCCGGAAGTTATTGCCACAATCAATCGCAATTATAATGTGGCGATCCAGATTGAAAACAAGAACCTCAACAATCTAAAAATTAGTGCCTATTTCAAAGAACTTCCTGTTAACCAGGTCGTGGCTTTGGTATGCAATATTATCAATGCCAATTATAAAATTGAAGCAGGAACTTATATCATACAATAAGATGAATGTCAGAAATCTTTAACACAGAAGAAAAGAATTAAAAATTGAGAATTAAAAATTAAAAATCTGCGTGATCTGCTAGCAAAAAAAAGGAAACACAAATTGCACGAATTACCACGAATTAAATCATAATAATCTTTAATCCCGATAGCTATTGGGAGTGGCAAAAAAATTAAACATATAGAAATATAGACTTAAAATTAAGAATTAAGATGCTTTTAGAAAATCATGATTTTTTCACATAGCTAATGTGATTTATTCCAAGTGAAATGTCTTTTCTAGACTTTGCAACCTATGTTTCTATCAGTTAAAAAAAATAAATAAAAACGAATCAATCATCTACGTAGAAACCAAGCAATAATCCAAACACAAATTAAAATTCCAAAAACATGAATCAAAAACAAATGCGGTATGTCGTAAACTGTCAAAGCATTAAAAAATCGGTACGGACTAAAGCACTGCTTTTTGCTGCTTTATTTTTTATCGGATCAACAATGAATGCTACCACCGTTAAAATCGGTAAGAGAGTAACTTTAAAAGTAGAGAACGAAAGTATAAAGAATGTTTTTCAGAAAATCGAAAAACAGGCAGATGTACATTTTATGTACGAAACCAATCAGGTCAATACCAATCAGAAGATTAGTTTAAAACTGAACAACGTAACCTTAGAACAGGCATTAGATAAAATATGCAGCAATTTTTTCCTGAAATACGAAATTGTAAGCAACAATATTGTCATCAAAAAGAATCAAAAACTGGCAGATGCGGGACAGGGAAAAATAAGTATTTCAGGAACTGTTTTTGGAGGCGATGACGGAATGCCGTTGCCGGGTGTTGGAATCAAAGACAAAGATTCTGATGCAGCCGCCACCACAGATTTTGACGGAACATTTAAGATGGAAATCAATTCAGCTCAGGCAGTACTTGTTTTTTCATACGTAGGATATGTTACTCAGGAAGTAAAAGTAAATCAGTCAACTAAAAACATAAGTGTCAAATTATTAGCCGACATGAAACAACTACAGGAAGTGGTAGTTATGGGATACGGTTCTGTAAAAAAGAATGAAGTTTTGGGAGCTGTTGGAAGTGTTTCTATGAAAGAAACGTCAAGCAGAACCTACAACAGTGCAGCTGAATTATTGCAAGGAACTGTGGCGGGTGTTACCGTAATTAATAATGGTGGAGATCCTACGGCAGAACCAACCATCAACATTCGTGGTATTGGTTCTTTGAACGCTGAAACGCCTTTGATCGTTTTAGACGGAATTATCTACAGCGGATCCCTGAATACATTAAACCCTAATGATATTGCTTCGATTAGTGTGTTAAAAGATGCGGCTTCTGCAGCAATTTATGGGGCAAGGGCTTCCGGAGGTGTAATTTTAATTACCTCTAAAAAAGGAACTTCGGATCATATCAATGTCAATGTAAATTATCAGGGAGGTTTTCAGAGTGTGGCTAAAAAACTGGGCGTTCTTAATGCGGCCGAATATGCTGATGCTATGAATACGGCGAGAGATAATGCCGGTATGCCTAGAATTCCTGCTTTTGATCCTGCCTTTGAACCATCAGCAAGAACAACAAAAACGAACTGGATGGATGAAATTTTCCGTACAGGCGAAATACAGGATTTATCTATTTCGGTAAACGGAAAAACCGAAAAATCGAATTTCTTTTTGTCAGGAAGTTATAGAAAAAACGAGGGTATTTTATTGAATACTTTCGGGACGCGATATACAGCAAGAGCCAACTCTTCTTTTAAACTGGCGCCAAACTTTACTGTAGGAGAAAATATGTCGTATTCCTTAACAGATGGTCAGGCGGCAAATACAAATAGTGGTTATACGGGTGCGATTTTAGCGGCAATTTTTTATCCGCCAAATGCAACTATTTACAGAGAAGACGGTTCAGGACAATTTGGTGGAGTTCCTGAAAAATATATTGGTTCTTACGGAGACGTAATTAATCCTGTAGCTTATCTAAAAAGACTGGACAACAGAAATCCTGTTTCGACTATTTTAATTAATCCATATGCCGAGTGGGAAATTATTTCAGGATTAAAACTAAAATCAAACTGGGGTTATACCAGAATTCAAAACAATGCGACTGATTTTGCGGTTAAAATTACAGAACCGGGTAAAGTATTCGATTTTAACAGATTGACCTTAACCAACTCAACAACAACAGATTTGTTAAGCGAGCAGACACTGTCTTACGAAAAATCATTAGGAAAACACAATTTCAAAGCTCTGGCCGGATATACGTACCAACAAATCAAGAAAGATTTTTATACCATACAAGGAACAGGTTTTGATAGCGAAGATCCATCACAGCGTTATTTGCTAAATGCAAAATTGGTACAGCAAATTACTGCTGGATTGTCTGAAGAAATTATTTCTTCTTATGTTGGAAGGCTGAATTATGACTTTAATCAAAAGTATTTAATTTCAGGAATTGTTCGTCGTGACGGAACGTCAAAATTGACATCTGCAAACCGTTGGAAAGTATATCCGTCTGTTTCTGCAGGTTGGTTGATTTCTGAAGAAGGATTCATGAAAGGCATTAATCCGATAATCAGTACATTAAAATTACGTGGAAGCTGGGGACAAATAGGGAATTTAGGAAACTTAGGACCGTACCAGTTTAGTGTACCATTGACTCAAACCCAAGGCCTGATCGGGTCAACTCCGGTAATCAATTACGGATACGCAGAAAGCGAATTATCGAACCCTAATTTAAGATGGGAAAGCTCTGAACAAACCAACGTTGGATTAGATTTTACCATGTTCAATAATGCTTTGTCAGGATCTCTTGATGCTTATGTAAAAACAAACAAAGACATGTTGGTTCGTGATCAGCTGCCGGGTGTTTCGGGAACTCCGTTAGGTAGAATTGTAAACTCAGGAAATGTTGAAAACAAAGGAATCGAAGCAAGTTTAACCTACCAAAAAACACGTGGCGATTTTAAGTTTGATGTAACAGCGAACGCCGCCTTTTTGAGCAATAAAATTGTTTCGATCAAAGACGATTTAACCTCACTTGAACCGTTGAATTTAAGCCGAGTTCGCAGTTTGCCCTTAGCGAATATTTATCAGGTAGGAAGTCCGGTTGGTGCTTTTTACGGTTATTCTACAGACGGATTGTTCCAAAGTAATGCTGAGGCAAAAGCCTATGTAAATACAAAAGGCGAAGTGTATCAGCCCAATGCTGTTGCGGGAGATATCAAGTTTAAAGATGTAAACGGAGACGGTGTAATCAACAACAGCGACAGAGTAGTATTGGGAAGCCCTTTTCCTAAAACCACTTTTAGTTTGAATATGAACTTTAGGTACAAAGGTTTTGATATGAATGTATTTTTTAGCGGAGCAGCAGGGAATAGCGTTTTTAATGCGGTAAAACACACTGGTTTAAACGGTTCTTTCCCAGGATATAATTTATTGGCAGAATCTAAAAATGCATGGTCACCAACCAATACCAACACCAATATTCCGGTACTTTCATCAACAGATAACAACAATAATTTCGGGCGAATCTCTGATTTTTATATCGAAGATGCTTCTTTCGTAAGACTAAGAAATCTTTCTATAGGTTATACCGTAAAAGACCAATGGCTAAAAGGAAAAGCGAAATTAAGATTCTTTATTTCAGCACAAAACCTTTTTACAATCACGAATTATTCAGGAATGGACCCTGAAGTTGGATTGAACAACTTTGGTATGGACTTAGGAAAATATCCACTTTCCCGTATTTATATGACGGGTGTAAGTGCAACTTTTTAAAAAAAACATAAAACAAATAAAATGAAAAATTTAAGTCTTTTAATATTGAGTTTTGTGCTTTTATTGAGCGCGACAGCTTGCGAAAGCGAACTTGATCTGGTTCCGCAAGGAGCTCCGTCAAGCGGAAATTTCTGGAAAACCCCTGCCGATGCAAAAGCAGGAGTAAACGCGATTTATGCTTTGTATTCTGATGATAATATGTACGGTCGCGGATTTTTCTGGCTGAACAATGCAAGTGATGATATCGGGACAAAACCGAGACAAAATGCAGAACGTATCAAGAATTTTATTGTTGATGGTGCAGAATCTGATACCAAAGACATCTGGAGAATTCACTACGAAATCATGAAACGCTGCAACGATGTGATTCGTAATATTCCGAAGATTAATTTAGACGAGAAAACAAAAAATACGATGTTGGGAGAAGCCTATTTCAATCATGCCGTAATGCATTTAGAATTGGCGTATCACTATGGAGACGATCGCGCAGGAATCCCGATTCAGGATCGCGAAAACCCTACGAATATTTATGTGCCAAGAGCAAAAAACGTGGCTGAAAACTATTCCTATATCGCAGCAGATTTAATAAAAGCAGCAGATTTATTGCCTTATTTTAATGAGTTGACTTCAGATAATTACGGTCGCGCACATAAAACAGCGGCCTGGGGATATTTGGTGCGTACGTATTTGTATGCCAAAGACTGGGACAATGCTATTAAGTATGCCAATATGATCGTAAACAGCGGAAAACACAAATTGCTGGACAATTTTGAAGATGTATTTAAAATCAAAAACAACTGGTCTTCAGAATATATTTGGTCTGTAACTTCAAGTGCCGAAAATACTTCTTTGGGTTCTATTTTCCCGGGAGTTTGTCTGGAGGATAAAGGTTGGGGAGCGTACAACGGTTGGGGGAATTTTTATCCTACCAAAGAATTGTTTGATACCTATGATCCAACAGATAAAAGACGCAGCGCGACTATTTTGCAAAAAGGAGACAAGTTTCTGTATTTTGGTGAACTGGTAACTTTTAATGAAGGTAAATACATTGTAAGTTCCAGTAACAGAACCGGATATCAGTTCAATAAATATATGGAACCGTTTGGTTATCCTAAAACAAATTCTGGCGGAATCGACATTCGTTATGTAAATGCCAATGGAGACAAACCTTCGACAGCTTTAAACGTGCCGCTTTTGCGTTATGCCGATGTGATTTTGATGTTAGCGGAAGCCAAATTAATGAAAGGCTTGAATGCGGATACAGAAATCAATATGATTCGTCACCGTGCGGGTCTTGGAGATCTTGCCGGAGCAACAATGACCGATTTAAAAAGAGAAAGACGCTGCGAATTGGCCGGAGAATGGACAGACCGTCATTTTGATTTAGTGCGTTGGGGCGATGCTCAAGCAACATATGCAAAACCTTTACACCATTATAACGGAACCGTGATTTATCCGGCCCGTAATTTCAACCCTGCCATTCACCATGTTTGGCCAATACCACCGGATGAAATCGCAGTGAGCAAAGGAGCGCTTACGCAAAATAAAGGCTGGTAATGTGTAGTTTCAGTTTGTTTGTTTAGTTTTTTCTACACTGCAAGCTTGTCGGAGCTTGCAGTTGTAAGAAAAAAACAAATGAATTTTTAGATATAAAAACAAGCCAGTCTTTTTTAGGAAAAGGCTGGTTTGTTTGATTTTTTGCCACTCCCTATAGTTATCGTGATAAAAGATTAAAAATGATTTTAATTGTGAGGTTTTAATAAAAAAAAGTCCCGGCGGGACGTCATATTTACAGGAATTTAATTGGATAAAAAGAATCAGAACCCCATCGGGGTGACATATATATCGCTCCTCAGGGGCTTTGAAGGGGGATTCAATAATTGCTATAAATATTACGCTCCGATAGAGCTTTAAAAATTAAATAATATAAAAAGAGAAAAAACTTTGCGCCTTTGCGCGATTAAAACTCACAAAGATTAGCAATTCTAATTGTCGAGTTCCTTGCGAAAATTTCCCGTTCCTCGAAATGACAAACTAAACAAGCTATGTGCATTGAAACAAGTGAAACGCCTTTTTTTACACGCCCCAAAAAACTATGTTCCTATGTTTTTTAATTAACCTCAACCAGAATAAAAAATCAAAAAAAACTTTAAAAAATAATAAACACAATTTTTCCAATGAAAAAAATAATCACCTTTTTTTGCCTTCAATTTTTCCTGTTTGCACAAGCACAGGAATACAGTTCATCCAACATTCATTCTCATAATGATTATGCTAGTAAACTTCCTTTTTACGAAGCCTATTCCAATGAAACCGGCGTTATCGAAGCCGATGTTTTTTTTGTCAATAATGAGCTTTTTGTTGCCCATACTTCTAAAGAAATTACGCCACAAAACACACTAAAAAGTCAATATCTGGATCCGCTTTCTAATAAATTGAAAAGCCTGGACGGAAAAGCATATCCGAGTAATAAACCTTTGATTTTAATGATCGATATCAAAACAGAAGCCGATGAAACTTTAAAATTAATCACCCAACAAATTAAAACCTATCCTGATTTAATTTCGAACAAAAATCTAAAAGTCGTAATTTCAGGAAACCGACCTTCTCCAACAAACTGGAAGGATTATCCTGATTTTATTTATTTTGACGGAAGATTAAACGAGAATTATTCTCCGGAACAATTATCCCGCGTTGAAATGATCAGCGAAGATTTAAAAGAAATCACCATTTGGAACGGGAAAGGCGTGATGACTCAGGCCGATGCTGAAAAAGTACAATCCATCATTAAAAAAGTACACGATCAAAATAAAAAAGTTCGTTTTTGGGCCACGCAGGATAATGTAAATACGTGGATGAGTCTGATGAACCTTAAAGTTGATTTTATTGGTACGGATAATGTTCCGGAACTGACGCATTTCATCAACAATATCAAATCTACATTTTATCAAAATACCGAATTCCATCAGGCGTATGTTCCCGGAAATGGAGTATCATTTTCTAAGAAGAAACCGAAAAATGTTATTCTTTTAATTGGTGACGGAATGGGTTTAACGCAGATCTATTCCGGTTACACGGCCAATAAAGGGCAACTGAGTTTGTTTAATATTCCAACACAGGGATTTTCGATCACAAAATCTTCAGACAGTTATATTACCGATTCGGCTGCCGGAGCAACTGCAATGGCAACGGGACATAAGACCAATAACCGTTTTATAAGTGTTGATGAAAACGGAAAACCTTTAGAATTAATCACCCAGCAATTGGCGAAGAAAAATTATAAAACGGCCATTATCTCAGCCGGAAATATTGCCGATGCTACGCCTGCTTGTTTTTACGCACATCAGCCGGAAAGAAGTTACTTTCAGTCTATAGCTGAAGATTTTTTAGCAAATCCTTCTGATATTTTGATTGGAGGAGGACCAAAAGAATTTACATCCCGAAAAGATGGTAAAGATCTTTCGAAGATCCTGATACAAAAAGGCTATACTTTTTCGGATAAATTCAGTTCTTTGGATACCATCAAAAATTCAAAATTTATTGTTTTGGATGATGCCTCGGTAGTTGCTATGAAGAATGGAAGAGGAGATTTTTTAAGCCGATCATTAGCCAAAGCAACCTCAACTTTTGCTAAAACTAAAAATCCATTTTTTATTATGGCCGAAGCTGCACAAATCGATTATGGCGGACATCAGAATAATGTAGAATCTGTAGTTCGCGAAATGCTGGATTTTGATAAAGTAGTGGGACAAGCGATGGAATATGTAGATAAAAATCCGGAAACATTATTAATCGTAACAGCTGATCATGAAACGGGCGGACTTTCCTTAATTGACGGAAGTATCGAAAAAGGTTATGTACATGGAAGTTTTAGCACAAATGATCATACCGCAGTTCCGGTTCCGGTTTTTGCTTACGGTCCGGGAGCTGAGAATTTTATGGGAGTTTACCAGAATACCGCAATTTATACTAAGATTATGGAAGTTCTTTTTAAGAAATAGAGCACTCTTTGAGATAAAAAACCGCTTCTTCAATTCCTTTGAAAAGCGGTTTTTTTATTTTAAAAAAAGTAAAGAGAAGATTCAGATCTATAAAAATTAAACTTAAAAATAGCGGATCATCTTCACAATAGATACTTGAATATTAATTTAAAGTAATCTGATAAGCACATCTTCTTTCGCCGGAAACAATATGACTAACGCGATTAATGATGACTTTGTTTCCCAAAACAGATTTGAATGTATTTAATTCTGACGAACAAAAGCCCTGACATATTGTGGCCGCTGCACAAATTGGGCAATGGTTTTCGACCAAAAGGTAGCCTTGGTCATTCTTACAATATTCAGCCATATATCCTTCTCTCGTTCTTATTTCGACAAGTTTCTCCAGTTTTTCTTCCAGATTATCGATGGTATCTATTTCGTCATGATACTTCTTTTTCCCAGTTTCTTCATAAATATTAATAACATCGTCTAAAGTGTTTTTTCCCATCGAACTAATAATAGTAATAAGTTTCAAGGTCAATTCAGCATGTGTATCCGGAAATTTAGCATTTCCGTTTACAGTAAGGCTAAACGTTTTTTGAGGCCGCCCCACACCTTTAGATTCTTCCTGAGGCTGAATGAGTTCTTCCTCAACAAGTTTAACAAGCTGTTGTCTAACACCTTCCTTCGTTATTTTAAGCTCATGCGCAATCTCAAGAGCCGTAAGCGGACCCCGCATTTTGAGCAGCATTAATATCTTATTTGTTGTCATAAATTAATAAAACAAGTATTTAGTTGTTTTATTATGCAAAAATATTAATTTTGCAGAACTTATCAAAGCTGAAGGGCAGATATTATTCTCCTAAAAGCAATCAACATTGTGAGTTACAGAATTTATTAATGCAAACTGTAGAGTATGGTACCAGAATTACGATCACCTCCCATGAGTTCCTATACCAGGATTGATGTACCTGTTTATATCGTTCCGTACTGGAATGTATTAATGAAAAATCTCTAAACAGTACATATCCTTCCCCTTAGATTTTAGAAATCCCAAAAGCTTTTACTAAAGAGTAAAGCCGTTTTTACAACGTACTCAGCCTACTATAAAAAAAAGTATTTAGGCCGGGCAGGGAATACTTATGTCTAAAAATCAGCAAATAATTCAAATTTTTTAATCATCATAAATATGGAAATACTAAATAAAATAGAAGCTTCAGGCATACAAACCCTTGATTTACGGCCGTATAAACCCAACGAAAAAGATTTTACCGTATTTGATATCGTTCCTTTTCTCATCGAAGATTTCCTGCTGCAGGAAAAAGCATTCAGATCAGAAATGGCGAATATAGACTGGAGCCAATATTCAGGAAAAGATGTAGTAATTACTTGTTCTAACGATGCCATTGTTCCGCTTTGGGCTTATGTATTAATCAGCTCACTAATGGCTCCCCATGCCTCAATAGTAGTCTATTCGACAACCGGAAATCACGTGGGTCTTTTATGGATGGAAAGAGTCAGACGAATAGAATTTTCGGCTTTTATCAGTCAAAAAGTAGTGCTGAAAGCAAATTCATCCCTGCCTGAAGAAATTCTGGTAATGGCCACAAGTCAGTTAATTAAATATGTACAAACCCTAATGTGGGGAGAAGCAGGTTCTCCTTTAATGATTTATAAAAGAAAATAAACGAAATAATGAAAAAAATAATAGCCATACTGTTTATAGGAACGCTCTCGATCGTTTCATGTAACAAAAAAAATACAGCACAAACAGCAAGTCCTGAAGCGTATCCCACGCTTATGCTAAAGGCTCAAAAAGCGGATGTTTCGGTTGAATATCCAACTACTTTAGAAGGAGAACAAACCGTAGAAATACGTTCTAAGATTGATGGATATATCGAACAGGTTTTTGTCGAAGAAGGTTCGGCTGTAGCCAAAGGTCAGGCTTTGTTTAAAATAGATGCCAATAGTTATGTACAGGAAGTAAACAACAAAAAAGCAGCTGTACTGGCTGCCGAAGCAAGTCTGGAAACAGCAGTGATTCAAACCAAAAGAACATCGGCTTTAGCAGAAAAGAAAATCATCAACAACTACGAATTAACCTCAGCCAAAAATATAGAGAGAGTAAAAAGAGCTGAATTAAGTCAGGCCAATGCTGATTTATCAGCGGCCAAATCAAAACTGGCGTTTACTAATATCGTAAGTCCTATTAATGGAGTGGTGGGAAGTCTGCCTTTTAAGATAGGAAGTTTGGTCAGTATTTCGGCACCCGAACCTTTAACCACGGTGGCGAATACCAAACACATTTACGCTTATTTTTCGCTGAGCCAGCAACAGTTAAATGCATTTTTAAACCAATATTCAGGCCATCAGTTAAAGGATAAATTCAGGAATATGCCAGCTGTTTCCCTAGTAACTTCTGATGGAGAAACCTATCCTGTAAAAGGAAAAATACAGACTTTGAGCGGGGTTCTAAATGCCAGTACAGGTTCAGCCAATTTCAAAGCTGTTTTTCCAAATCCCGAAGGCAAATTATGGAGTGGGGCAAGTGCGACAATTGTGATTCCAACCCAATTTACAGAGGTAATTCTGGTACCTAAAAAAGCGGTATTCGAATTGCAGGGACGCTTTTTTGTCTTTACAAAAGATGCACAAAACGTAGTGCACAACACCGAAATAAAAATAAGAAATACAGCAACCGAAAAAGAGTATCTGGTAACCGAAGGCGTGCAATCAGGAGATATTATTGTTACAGATGGAATTGGAAATCTAAGGGATGGAGTAAAAATCGCACCAAGAGCTGCTGCATCAAAAAAATAAAAAGACATGTTTAAAAAATTTATAGAAAATCCGGTATTATCCACCGTAATATCGATCATAATAGTGATTCTGGGATTGCTGGGACTGGCTTCTCTGCCCATATCACAATACCCCGAAATTGCCCCGCCAACAGTTGTGGTAAATGCTTCGTATCAGGGAGCAAGTGCCAATGTGGTGATGAAAAGTGTCATTATCCCTCTCGAAGAACAAATCAACGGAGTCGAGAATATGACCTATATGACTTCTACTGCCAGCAGCAATGGTAGTGCGGCCATAACCATATTTTTTAAACAGGGAACAAATCCTGATATGGCAGCCGTAAATGTGCAGAACAGGGTTACGAAAGCAACGAGTTTATTGCCGAATGAGGTTATTAAATCAGGTATTACAACCAGCAAACAGTTGAGTAGTACAGCCTTTAGTTTCTTGTTGTACAGCACAGACGGAAAATACGACGAAAAATTCCTTGATAATTACTTAAGGATAAACATCATGCCTGAGATGAAACGTGTCGAAGGGGTAGGAGGAACCCAAATTTACAGCGAACAGGAATATTCGATGCGTATTTGGTTAAAACCTGATGCAATGGCAAATCAGGGCTTGGTTCCGGATGATATTATCAAAGCATTGCAGGAACAAAATATCGAAGCTGCTCCGGGGAAAATTGGAGAAAACAGTAAAGAATCTGTTCAATATGCATTAAAATTTACGGGTCGGCTGGAAGATCCTGCTGAATTTGAAAATATTGTTTTGCGCAGTGGCAAACAAGGCAGTTTATTACGGCTAAAAGATGTTGCAGACATTGAATTTGGAGCTTTAGATTATACAACTTCCCTGATCACGCAAGGAAAAGTTTCTTCGGGAGGAGCGATAAGTCAGATTTCAGGATCGAATGCGAGAGAACTGATTATTGCCTGCGAGGATATCTTAAAAAAAGCGTCCAAAGATTTTCCTCCGGGAATAGAATACCATACGTTCCTGAACGCTAATGATTTTCTTGACGCTTCAATCGAAAAGGTAATTTATACCATTATCGAAGCTTTTATACTGGTTTTTATTGTAGTATTTATCTTTTTACAGGATTTCAGATCGACATTGATACCTGCAATTGCCGTTCCGGTTTCGATTATTGGTACTTTCTTTTTCCTGAAGTTATTTGGGTTTACGATCAATTTACTGACTCTTTTTGCTTTGGTTTTAGCCATTGGTATTGTCGTCGATGATGCGATTGTGGTTGTCGAGGCGGTTCATGCCAAGTTGGATCAGGGCGCTAAATCAGCGAAGAAAGCGACGATTCATGCGATGAGCGAAATTAGCGGAGCGATTATATCGATCACCTTAATTATGTCGGCGGTATTTATTCCTGTTACTTTTATTACAGGTTCAGCAGGAGTGTTTTATAAACAATTTGGTTTGACATTAGCCGTAGCGATTTTGATTTCGGCAATTAACGCCTTGACTTTAAGCCCTGCCCTTTGTGCTATTTTACTCAAACCACACGATCCTGAAAATTCAAAACATCCAAAAGGTTTTCTACCCCGATTTTATACCGGTTTTAATGTCGCTTTTGATGCGGTTACAAACAAATATATCGGAGCAGTCCGATTCCTGATTCGCAGAAAATGGATTTCATTAATAGCCATCGCACTATTTGGATTGGTATTTTATGCGTTGATCAAAACGACTCCAACAGGTTTTGTACCTAATGATGATGGAGGGGCGATTTATGGAAATGTGGTTTTACCGCCCGCTTCGACACTAGAACGTACCGAAGAAATTACCAGGGAAATAGACAGTATTGCCAGAAGTATCCCTGAGGTAGAACTTTCATCGACCCTTTCGGGAATGGATTTAATTCACGGTTCGGGAGGTTCGTACGGCGCATTATTTATCAGGCTGAGACCCTGGAACGAGAGAAAAGGAAAGACTCAGGACGTTACTTCGGTTGTAGGTCAGTTGTTCGCAAAAACGGCGCATATAAAAGGGGCAAGCATTATTTTCTTTGCTGCGCCCACCTTGCAGGGATTTGGAAACAGCAACGGATTCGAAGTACAATTACAGGATAAAACCGGAGGAAGTTACCAGAATTTCGAAAAAAATATCGGCAAGTTTATGGCCGCAATCAATCAGCGACCGGAAATTATGTACGCTACAAGTCCGTTTAATATCGGTTTTCCGGAAATGGAAGTCAATGTAAATGTAGCAAAATGTAAAGATGCGGGAGTATCTGTCAATACCGTACTGAATACACTTCAGGGGTATTTTGGAGGAATCTATGCTTCCGATATTAATAAATTTGGAAAACAATACAGAGTAATGCTGCAATCGCATCCGGATTACCGGGCGAAAGAAAGTGATATCAATAAAGTTTTTGTTCGCACGGATAAAGGAGCAATGGCACCAATTTCAGAGTTTGTGACCTTGAAAAAAACGTATGGTCCTGAATTTATCAACCGTTTCAATCTTTTTACCTCAACAACTGTTACAGGTTCTCCAAATGCAGGTTACAGTTCGGGTGATGCAATAAAAGCAATCAAAGAAGTGGCCGCACAAACATTAGAAAGAGGATATACCTATGAGTTTTCAGGTTTAACCAAAGAAGAATTATCGAGCGGAAGCCAGACGACCTTAATCTTCGGGCTTTGTCTGATCTTTATTTACTTCCTGTTAAGTGCACAATACAAGAGTTATATCCTGCCTTTTTCGGTACTGTTATCATTGCCAATAGGGCTTGCGGGGGCTTTTATATTTGCGAATCTTTTTGGGGTCGACAATAATATTTTTCTTCAGATCAGTTTGATCATGCTCATCGGACTTTTGGCAAAGAATGCGATTCTTATCGTAGAGTTTGCTTTATTGCATCGCCTGAGCGGAAGAAGCCTTGTACAGTCGGCTATATTTGGGGCAAAAGCCAGATTACGACCTATTTTGATGACCTCATTTGCTTTTATTTTCGGATTGATTCCGCTGATGATTGCGACTGGTGCCGGAGCATTGAGTAACAGATCAATTGGTACAGCTGCTGTGGGCGGAATGCTGATAGGTACCTTATTCGGGGTTTTTGTAATTCCGGTTTTGTTTATCATTTTCCAGTCGTTGCAGGAAAAAGTGGGGGGAATAAAAGAACCAGTTCACGAGCCTAGAAAGATCGAATAAAAGCTTTAGAGGCTATTTTTACAGCAAAGCACGCAAAGTTCTTTTACAAGGATGGTATTACAAAAACACAAAGTTCGCAAAGCTTTTTGTTGAGCCATCTTTGCCGTTATTTTTTTTTGCCACAGATTAAAAGATTTTAAAAATTTCTAATTTATTAATCCTCTCGCAAAGTCGCCAAGACGCCAAGTTTAAAAACTTAAAAAAGAAAAACTTAGCGACTCTGCGACTTTGCGAGATTATTTCAGACTTATATTAAAAACATATTAAAATGAATAAATACAATTATAAAATAATAGTCATTATACTGATTACTTCCAGTATATGGAGTTCGTGCAAGATCACGAAACCGTATACAAAACCCGAAACAGCTGCAACGTATCGTGAGCAGGAAAATAAGGATACAACAAATATGGGAACCATGAAATGGTCGGAACTATTTACAGATCCTGTCTTACAACAGCTTATTTCTGATGGACTGGCAGCCAATCTGGATTTGAAGATTGCAGTAGAAAGAATCAATCAGGCAGGAATAAATGTCAAACTGAGCAAAGCTGCTTTTTTGCCTTCGGTAAATGGAAATTTATCCGTAAAAGAATCGAGATTGGCTTTCCCGCAGGGATTTGGACTTTTCGATCAGTCGACACAATATGATTTGGGGATTTCGGCCGGATGGGAAATCGATGTTTGGGGTAAATTAAAAAGTGCCAGGAAAAGCGCATTGGCAAATCTATTGGCGACGGATGCTGCGAAGCGTGCTGTTCAGACCCAATTGATTGCCAATATTGCCAATTCGTATTATGAGTTATTACTTCTTGACGAGCAACTAAAAGTACTTAAAAAGACCGCCAAAAACAGAGAAACAGATGCAGAAACGATTAAAGTGCTCTTCCAAAACTCTATTATCAATGGCGTTGCCGTAGTGCAAAGTGAAGCGAATTTTTATGAAGCTGAATTGGCGATTCCGGATATCGAACAAAAGATAACTGAAACCGAACATGCTTTATGCGTGCTTCTGGCAAAATCCCCAACTAAAATTGAACGCAGCGTTCTGGAAAAACAAAAGCTTACGTACGATCTTAAAATTGGAGTTCCGATGCAGCTTCTGGCCAATCGTCCTGATGTACAGCAAGCAGAATATAATTTTAGAGCGGCATTTGAAGAAAGTAATGTTGCAAGTGCTTATTTCTATCCCGCTTTGACCATCAGCGGAGCAGCCGGTTTTTCGAGCTTTGGTCTGAAAGACTGGTTTACAAACGGAGGACTTTTTGGGAATATCGCCGGAGGACTTACGCAGCCCATTTTTAATAAAGGAATCAATAAAGGAAGGTTAGCGACTGCTTTATCTTTACAAAAAGAAGCACTTTATAATTTCGAATTTTCGATGTTAAAGGCAAGCGTGGAAGTTTCGAATGCCTTGTCTCAATATGATAACGCCGCTTTAAAAGAAGAAAAAAGGAAGAAACAGTTAGCAGCTTTATTGAAAGCAGTAGAATTTAATAAAGAGTTATTGAACAATTCAACAACCAATTATACAGATGTATTAACGGCGGAACAAAATTTATTAAACGCACAATTAAGAGGTATTGACGATCAAAGCCAGAAATTGCATGCGGTTGTGAATTTGTATCGCTCTCTTGGCGGAGGCTGGAACTAAAAGGTTCAGAATTTCAGGAAATTATAAAGCTCAATCTAGTAACGATTGGGCTTTGTTTTTTTATTATTTGACTGATTTTAAATTGTCACCGTCTTTATCATGCAGTCTTCTGAAAACTAATCCCGAAAGAATGGTCAGAAAACCGACAACCAAAAATGTATATCGAAAAGCATTGTGAATTTCGTTGTGAATGAGTTTTACATCGCCCTGAAAAATTTTAAGAACCAATAATCCAAAAGCAATTCCAAAACCAATAGCCAGCTGCTGATTCACAGAAACCAATGAATTACCGCTGCTGGTATGGTAAACCCTTAGATCAGCAATTGAAATAGAATTCATAGAAGTAAATTGTATCGAGTTAAAGAATCCCAAAACAGAAATAATAGGAATGTACCAATAAATGGAGGTATGAATCGACGGAATGGCTAATGCGCAGATTAATACGCCAATAATAAAAGTGTTCACCATCAATGTTTTTCTGTAACCATATTTGTTTAAAATTCCAATTACGGCTGATTTTCCAAACATCGCAGTAAGCGCCATAGGAGCCACAATCCATCCGGAAGTCACCGCCGATTGTCCGTAAGCGATCTGAATCATCATGGGCAATAACAACGGAATCGAACTAAAACCCAGGCGGGTTGCCAGATTGCCAACTATCCCAACGCGAAAGGTTCTTACCTGAAATAAATTCAATGGAAAAAGAGGATTATTGTCTGTCACGGCATGGCGATAATACCAATACAACATCAAAAAGCCTGACATCAGGATCAGTAAAACCGGTGTGAGACGAACGGTATTGCCAAATAATTCTAATGAAATGGACAACAGGAGTGAAGCTGCGGCAAAGATCAGAAAACCTTTTAAATCAAAATCGATTATGGGAGATTTGTAATCCGGCATGTATTTAAGGCTTAGCAGAATACCAATAAGCCCAAAAGGAATATTGATCAGGAAAATCCAGTGCCATGATAAATAATCGACCATGTATCCGCCCACTAACGGACCTAGTACGGGACCAATTAAAGCAGGAATAATGGCAAAATTCATTGCCTTTAATAATTCTTTTTTAGGAAATGTTCTAATAAGTGCCAGTTTGCCAACCGGAGTCATTAAACTTCCTCCGATGCCCTGAATAACACGGGAAAAAATCAGATGACTTAGATTTTGAGAGAGAGCACAAAATAAAGAACCAATACTAAAGAGGAATAAAGCAAAAATAAACACTTTTTTAGTCCCGAATTTATCAGACAAAAAACCACTGACAGGCATAAAAAGGGCGAGAGTCAAAACATAACTGATAATGGCATTCTGCATATCAAGCGGTGACTCGTGAAGATCTTTGGCTATAGAGGTGATCGACGTATTAAGAATAGTAGAGTCGAGCATTTGCATAAAGATGGAAGTCGCCAAAATGAGCGGTAATACCTTTTTGATTGTTTCATTGTTTTGTCCTGCAATGTTTGCGTTCATGTTTTAAAACTTTTTCTTTATATAAAATCTGTGTTTCTATGCGTTTAATAGTATATCAAATGAATTAAACGTTATAAAAATTTGCTTTTAAAAACAGTTAGTTTTTCTCTGGTCATTTCATTTATAGCGTATGAAATTCCACCCATTCCGATACCTGAAGTATCCCTTCCGCCAAAAGGCATCCAGTCTACTCGAAATGCGGTATGATCATTGACCATCACGGCCGTGGCATTCAGTTTTTTAACGGTGTCTAAGGCAATATCTATATTTTTTGTAAAAACAGCCGCCTGAAAATGAACGTCTAAAGCATTGGCTCTTTTTATCGCTTCGTCACGATTTGTAAAGGAATAGATGCAGACTACCGGCCCAAAGATTTCTTTAGTAGAAACCAGCGAATCTTCTGATGGATTAAACAAAACCGTAGGCTGAAAAAAAGTATCAGAAATTCTTTTTCCGCCTGTTATTATTTTTGCTCCTTTTTTGACCGCTTTATTTACCCATTCTTCGACACGATCCACTTCTTTGGGAGTAATAAGCGGACCTACATCTGTTTTTTTATCCAGCGGATCTCCTGTAATTAATGCATGGGTTGCTGCTGCAAATTTTTCGATAAAAGCATCACAGATTTTCTGATTGACATAAATTCTCTGAACTGATACACAAACTTGTCCGGCATGATAAAAACCTCCTTTTACCAAAGAAGGAATCATTTCATCAAAATCAGCATCTTTTTCAACAATAACGGGTGCTGCTCCGCCATGTTCTAAAGCACATCTGGTACCCGGAGAAAGTTTGCTTTTAAGGTACCAGCCTACTTTTGCTGATCCAATAAAGGAGAAAAAATTGACACGCGGATCTGTAACCAGTAATTCGGCAGCTTCATTATCACACAAAATCACCTGAAGCCATCCTGCGGGTAGTCCCGCTTCTTTTAGAATCTCAGCCAGGGCCAAACCTGATAATGGTGTTGCCGTTGCGGGTTTAAAAATTACTGGACAACCGGCAGCAATTGCGGTAACAATTTGATGAACCGCCAGATTCAAAGGATGATTAAAGGCGCTCACAGCCGCCACAACTCCTATGGGTTCTTTTGATGTAAAAGCAATCCTGTTGAGAGATGCGTCAGTGAGTCCCATTGGTATTTGTTCCCCTTTTATCTGGGAGATGTGTTCTGCAGCTAATTTTACGCCTTTTATGGCCCGTAGTACCTCAGCTTTAGAATCCTGCCAGGGTTTTCCGCCTTCGCTTATTGCGGTAACGAGTAAATCTTCGATTCTCTCGGTCATTATGGAAGCTGTTTTTTCCAGTATTTCAATTTTTTTATAAGCCGGAATCCATTTTGATTGATCCGCAAATAAATGCTGGGCGGTATCCAGGATTTTGTCAATGTCATTTTTACCGATTAATGGCAATTCTTTGATAAAACTCAAATCGTATGGCGATGTTATTTCTGCAGTCATTTTCATAATGTCTTTTATTTTGAGTCAGGCGAAAACAAAGTAAAGCCTGATCTGTTTTTGCTACTGTATTTAATTTAAAGTTAATTAAATTAATCCTCATAACAGACAAATTACTCCAATAGATTGCCTGATTCCGTTTTAAATTGCTGTTGTTTTTTAAAATACAGAAGCTATAATGGCTCTCAGAGATTCAGAAAAGCACAGTGTATCTGTGTACTACAAAATTACTAACTTTGAAATTCTAACTGTAACCCATCATCAAAATGGAAAAAATCGAGCACATCAATTACATCAAATCACCTATTGCAGAAGTCTATAAAGTACTGACAACACAGGAAGGTCTTGGTGCAGTCTGGACAACAGAATTAATTGTTAAGCCGGAAGTGGGTTTTGTCAATGAATTTGATTTTGGAGATAATGATTCAACAAAAATGAAGATTGTCGAATTTTCTCCCAACAAAAGAATTCTATGGGAATGTGTTGATTCTGACGCGGAATGGATTGGGACAAAAATTTCATTTGACCTGACAGAAAAAGACGGAGTAACGTCAGTTGTTCTCAAACATTTTGATTGGCGCGAACTGACGGAATTTTACCAATGGTGCAATTATAATTGGGCAATGTTTTTGCTTAGTCTAAAAAGTTATTGCGAAGATGGCGAAGGAACGCCTTATCAAAACCGAAAGTTTTAGTTTTATAGTTGTGGCAATTAGAGCCAATCTTATTTTGTGATTGTGCTATTTTTCGATAGGGTATCTGGGATCGATTGTGATCAGAAGTCTTTTGAAAATCTGAATTAAACGATTTCTTACTGACTTGAGAATTAATGTCATGGCGTCGAAATTTTCTACTTCTTTTTTTGTCTTTATGGCAATAATATTGCTGATGATCGAGATGCCGTCACTCACAATAAGCAAGTCCATTACGATAGTTACAAACCACTTAAAGTTGTAATTAAGTCCTTTGCTCATTAATGCCAGAGCGGTTGGTATCAGCAATACGGCTAATTTGGAAACAAATCCCAGGGCCAGTTTTTTAAAGCTAAAGGCGTTATTTAATACTATGGTTTTGACAATGCCTAAAAAAGTATCAATGACCATGAGGTAAAATAATACTTTGACAATTCCGACATCCATTTCCAGGTAAATAAAAATTCCATAAAGCAATAATTTTATTTCGTTTGAATATTCTGAAATCTTTTGCATCATCGGTTTTTATGTTTTTATAAATTCGGGGTCTTTCTAAGTAATCATTTGGGGTTTTATACCCCAAATGATTAGTACAGATTATAGTAGTGCTTTTTTTAGAGCAAATTAGTTTTTGCTGAAACAGGATTACTGGTCGGTCCTAAATTTCTCGCTGCGTCTGTTGCTACAACATAGAAGTTATAAGTTCTGGATCTGGATAAACCATCAATAGCATAAGAAGTCACATTACCTACTGTGGCAGCCAGAACATTGTCTTTGTATATCATATAATTAGTAATGCCTCTCTCATCGTATGATGGTGTCCATTCTAAGGCTACAAATGTTCTGCCAACGTCTGCAACTCTTAAATTTGGAGCGTTTACTGGTGCTGTTGTATCGGCAGGACGTCCTGTATATTCGATAAATTGAACTATTCTGTAAGGGTTTAATATAGAAAAAGCTTGTCCCCCACCGGCACTACCGGAAGTTACTGATGTGTTTGTTGATAACGGATTGTCATCAGATCGAGTCTGATAACCTCGTCCTTTTATAGCTTTATCATACGTATGTGTATGGGCAGGAATTTCGTCGATAGTAAGAAGTTTGTTCTTAGCTCCTCCTGTGCCTTGCATAGTGTTAAATTCGGGTTGTGAGATATCTAAACCAACAGGCATTCTTCCTCTTAGCGGAAGATATTCTTCCCAGCCCTCCGGAAATGGTGCCGTTTTGCCCCAAAGAGCAATCATTCCAATTGGTACAGCTGTCGCAGGCTTTTCTTCTAAAATTTTAATGCGATCAATAAGCGATTGCAATAAGGTATTGCTTTTCGTAACCTGATTGGCATTATCGATCACTAACAAAGAACCGGTAGCGTTTGATGCGCTTAAATTGTCTAAATATACTTTTCCTCCAATAGTTGTGTTTTCCCAATCTGAGGCATAATTCAAAGTAAGATTTGTTTTTGTCTGGTCACTATTATCTGCTAAAGCTCTTCCTAACGGATCTGCCTGATGTCTCAATCCTCTTTTGCTTGCTGAGCCTAATCTAAAGTCAATCGCTCTTACATTGGCTACAGCGGCTTCGTTAGTGTCTAATTTTGATAATTTATAAATGTCTAAATTCAGATCGCCTTTCATAGCTTTCGAGCCATTGAGGGGTAAATAATTTTTGATGTCGGCTTCAACTGCATCAATGTTGTTTTCTATTGCAGCAATATTGGTTTTAATTGAAATAATGTTTTCTTCAATTGTCTGAATAATCAGTTCAATCGTTTTGAGATCCTTAACAATTTTAAAAGGTCTTAAATCATAATAATAAACGGTTAACAGATTATCATTATGAGAAGTGTCCGGGCGATTTGCATAGTCTTCCGGGCTTATATATTCAGCTTCATAATCAAAATAAGCAGTTTGAGATACTCCAGTTCCGTACACTAAATTGGTGCCTTTTCTGGTGGTTTTTAAAAATCCGGTTGGAGCACCTTTTTGAATAGGATACAAAACACCAACTGTTTCCGGCAAAGCTCTTGGGGAATTGTTTAGATTGTTTTCGTCTTGCTGGATAATGGCCCAGCCTTTTGTAGCAGTAGTTGCCGGAGCTACGATATAGTTTTTATCCGTTTCAATACTTAGATGTGCTTTCAAAGCTCCGAATAATTCAGCTCTGTAAGCGGTTTGAAGTCTTTCTAAAGTTTCTTGCTCCAAAGGAAATCCTCCTGGATGGCTAAAATTTATTTGTTTCATTTTTTATTAATTTAAAAGGCTGTTGTTTTTATACTGCTGTTTCAATACTGAGTTTTTATATCTCAGCTTTTATTTTTAATTTTTAAGTGAATAGGAGTAACTTTCATAACTTTTACCGGCCAGTTTATAGAAGTTGAGCAGATTGTGGTACTCTGTATTGGCTACTTTAATGGCTTCAGTAGGTGCAGATTGATTTTCATTTGGCTCAATCACTATCGTTTTGTTGGTTATTAAACTTTCCGGAATAAATACTCTGAAATTGGCATAGGAAATTGTGGTGTAATCTTCACGATGTGCGAGATAAGGAGGTTTATTGTTCCTGTTTTTATATTCATTATGTGTAAAAAATTTCAATTGCGGAATCATCAAAGCGCCTTCTGCTAAAGTACCATCAGGTAAACGAGTAGCGGGTTCATGATACTCTTTGTGCAGATACACATACTGTATAGTAGGTTTGACTGATTCGTCGATATAAATTAACTCTTCTAATCGTTTTTGCTCTGTACTTAAATTAGGATCGTAGATTTTAGTTGGATTATAGGTCTCGTTCAGCACTTTTTCCAGATAAATAATCTGACCGGTGTGCTGCATTTTATAGAGTGTTTCTTCATAAATGGTATGAAGGGGCGTGAGCAAAACATCGAGCCAGTCAATATGAGTTTTTTTTCTGAGAATAGGAGGGATGAGCCACAGTAACAGCTTTTCCCATTTTAAAACGGTGTATTTATTCATGGTATATATATTAGACTATTGTTTATCTCTGAAGAAGTTGTAGGGAATGTAGTTGACCTCAACCTGAAGCGTATCCATATCAAAATAACCTGAATTCGGGATAAAATATTCGATATTGGTAGCATCTTTATATTCCGGATCTTGTTGGTCATTAGGATTTTTTGCCCAGGTGGTTTCTACCTTTTGCAATATCGGAATCTTAACTCCCGAAGCTTTCTGAATGGCATCAACCAGATATGTTTTGACAAAAGCGCCATTAAACTCAATATTTTTCAAATGATCTTTGACTGTATCCAGTACCGGAAATATTGTATTGTTTAGGATTAAGGAACCGTTTCTTGTATCCAGCGGATTTTCTGCGAATGCTTCTTCGTATTTGTCTAATTTGCTTTGTTCCTCTGGAGTTAAATCCCTGCTGATACTTTTTAACTGATAATATCCTATGTCTTTTGGATGGACATAAATGGTCAGAGGATCGATGTAAACATTCAAAGTCAGTTTTAGATTATCTCCCTGATCAGAGGTGATGTATACCTGATTTCCTGCATCCTTTATTTTGGCGATATATTCCTTAAAGGCATAAAGTTCGTTAGGAACATCAATTCTCGAAATTTTATCGTCTTTTACGGTGGCCACTTTTATAAAAACAACTCCCACTTTGTTATGGAAATAATCAGAAAAAATTTCTTTTATATCTTCCATTTCCTCTTTGGGTCTTAATACGGTTTCTAAGTCAATTTCACTTACTGCACAATGTTTGATTATTTTAGCATTTTCGATTTCGATTTCGGTAAGTTCAGAGGTATCAAATTGATAAGAACCTTCTTTCCAGATCAGGGATATTCCGTTGCTTGAATCCGGATCTAAAGGCATTCCGTAATGAAAATTCAGAGCCTGTTCGCGATACCAGTTTAAGGTGTGAGGTCTTGAAATCAGGGCATTTTTTTCGACTATTTTTTCGTGAATCCAAATCGCAGTAGCGACGATGTTGATCCAAAGTTTCCAAATCGCAGCTTTTGAGTCTGTTAAGCCGTTTAGAGAGGATTGTTTCTTTTTCTCATCCAGAATTTCGTTCTGTATTTCAGCAATTGTACGTGCCATATTTTAAATTTTTGATATAGTTTAGCCTGTAAGACATGTGTAATATGCTTATAGATAATTATTTATGTTTTTTGTAGATACTACAGAGCAGTAGTTTTCTTTTAGGGATTTCTAAAAGGAGAGATTTAGATATATGCAAGAATCCGGCTATAAAGAACCAACGTTTCCGGCAATCAGAATTGAACTTATGGCTTAATAAATGATAAAATCATCTTCGATAATCATATAATCAATTCCGGAGAAATTGTCCAGCAGATACTGTTCTTCGTCTGTAATAGCGGTTGCAGGTTTTAAATTTCGGGCATTGTAATATTCTACAATATCTTTTTTAAAGGCTTCGCGACCAATTTTTAAATCTTCGTAAACCGAGATATCATCGGTAAGGTTAAATTGATCATTGTCTTCTAAAAGGTCGAATACTTTTTCGATGCTTCCGTATTCCTGTAAAGAGATGTCAAAAATGTTTTGGTTTTCCTGTGGTTTAGTAGTTTCCATCGATTTTAATGTTTTGTAAATCGTTGACATCTAATGTTTTTACAAAAAAGTTGTCGTACGATAATTGTTTGTCTATTTCGTTTTCTAGTCTTAGCCTGGAGGTTGCATCCGGGCTGTTAATGTATTTTTTGATTCCTACTCCCAGAATCGGAAACTCTTTGTAACTTCCTTTCTGGCTTAACAATAGATGTTCTATGTTTTGCTGATCTGCCGCTTTCAGGGCGAAATCTCCATCTGTAATTAACAAGTCATCATCTATGATAAAATCTTTCATATGTTGTTATTATTTGTTGTTTTATTAATGAATATCTCTTTTGAATCTGCGCGCCATATTCAAAAAGAAGATGTTTTATTTGATACTGTAAAAATAAGCTTTGCTTACGCCTTAATCAAGATTTTAAAGCTTAGTAATCAGTAGTTTCAGTAAGTTGTAAAAGTCATTTTACAGTTTGTTTTTTGATGCTTTTTTGGTTAAAAAAGTATTTTAAACTGCAGGAATAATCAGATTGGTGATAATTTGAATAATCATTTTTATAATATTATTTTTAATGGTATTCAGTTTTATTTTTGATATTCCTGCAGTTTGCAATGCTTTCAGTACGGTCAAGTCTAACTGACTTTTTAGCAGCCATTCAAATTCTTCTTCGGTTAAATCACCAGACGAGAAAAGAACAATCCAGCGTTCCAGTTTTTCTTTTGAGGTTTGAAAAAAAACAGTAAGATCTTTTTCTAACTGAGGTTTGATATCTTTATAATTATTGGCTATAATTGCTTTTAATTCCTTCTTTAAATTTTCTATCACTTTATCTTTGTCCATAATTTTATTTGTTAAGGTTAATTAAATCCAAAAGTGCTTCTTTTGATTGTTTGTCCTTTTTAATTTCATATTGAATAAGTAAATCAAAAGCCTCTGAAATTTGTTTTTTGGATTCCTCCAAAAATAATTTTGATTCAATTCCTTTTGTTTCCCAATGTTTAAAGAAACCTGCTAGAAGATTTTTGTCTTTATCATTCAGCATTTTCAACATTTCGAAAGTGATCTCGTTATTAGGTTTATTTTTTTCATACTCAATCAATTTTTCCAGGTTAAGAAATAACTTTTCAATTTCTTCTTTGTTGGCAGAATAAGGAGTTGTGGCTTTACTCATTAATTGATTGGTTTCTACTTTTAGTTCGATGGTTTTTTCGTATGAATATTGATCGAATAGGGCAGTTCTTGTAGAGTTGCAGGAGGAAATTGCAAAAGAGATCGCAATAAAAAATAGCAGTTGCTTTAATTTTAAATGTTTCATCATGATTATTTGTATAAGATTACATAGTTTTTTCTGTCACGTTTTAGTTTACTGAGCACTTTCCAGTCGCTGTATCCTTTCTTATCAAAGTGCGGAAGATCTTTAAAGGTTTTCCAGTCTCCGCCCCAGTTCCAGTTGTGTTTCTTGAAAATTTCGACACATTCCTGCCAGTCCGAAATCTGGTCGCCATCCCAGTCTTTTGCCGTATCCCAGGAAGCCGTTTTACCATCTATAATCAGGCAGATGTCTACCGCAAAGCCATAATTGTGAATCGATTGCCCGCCTTTGGCATTCGTTACTTTTTTTCCGGGTTTCGTTCTTCCAAAAGCATACAGGTCTTCCTGTTCCTGAAATGTTCTGAGACTTTGCGTAATGCGCACCTTTGCTCTTCCGGTTAAGGCAAGATCGCATTCCTCGATGATATTGGTCACTTCTTCCCTGACCGAAGGATGCAGTAAATCGATGTGTTTTTTTGTTGTTTGATCCATATTTGTATGTATTAAAGATTTCAAATTTTGCGAATAAAAAGCCTTTCTAATTGGTTTAAGACAATCAGGATTTTTAATATTCGATAAGATTTTTTGTGTTTTGCGATTTATTTATACTTAAGAAAAACTTGTAAATAAATCCTGAAATGCTCTTTTTTATGATCACATTAAAAGAGTGATATATGTTTTAAGAACACTGTAAAAATACGCCGAAATTGCTTGTTTGAAAAATAATATGAAGTTGTAAGTCAGTAGTTTCAGTAGGATTTTTTGTGGTTTTAAAACCGGATAAAAAGAAAAAAAACATCCGTTTTTTCAGAATAGAAAAACGGATGTTGTTAAGTAGGTGGGATATTTTTTTTTAATTTTAGTTATGAGGAGATTATTTATTATATAACAGATTTTCTATTAAAATCAAATAAATCAATATCATTGTTTAAGAAAAGTAATTTTTCAAATTCTTCATCTCCATTTTTATTTTTGTACAATAATTCACTTTCTGAAATAGGAACGGCAAGTAGAAACAGAACATTTTTTTCTTTTATATTAGAGGATATCTGTTTTAATTTATCCTGCCATAAAAAGGGTTCTGTAAAATAAATATGCTTCATCTCGATGTTTTTATTGTATAAAGATATCACGTTATTAAATACAGCTCCGGGTCTTGCTTCCCAATTATCTTTACCAATAAAAAAAGAACATGACGAAAGTAATCTTGATGCAAATTCGTTTTTGTCTTTAGCAACAATAAATATTTCTATACCAAAATCTTGCTCTTCATTTAGAATTTTTACAGGAATATCTGAAAGGCCTATGGTACAAAAAAAACTATTTTTTTGATCTAAAGGATCAGTACATTCCAGGATATCTATATTGTTTAAATTATCTTCATCGTAATGAGGATAAACTTTAGGATTAAAACCTATAGCTCCTGCAATTGCTCTTGCAAGGTTAATATTTATTTGAGATTTTTTAGTATTCATATGTTTTAATTAAGTTCATCAACTTCTATATATTCTGATACCTTACTCATATGAAATTGTATTTGTTTGTGTAATTTACTTTTTTAAGGTTTTAATTACCTGTTCATTTGTATTTATAAATAGAAAACTTTAAATCAATTACCAAATCATAACATATAATATTACTTTCTCTTCATTGATATTTAATTTTATACTGTTTTTAGTAACTTCTAGTGAAGCAATAGGACTATCTTTTACTTCATAAAGTAGTACGCCATCTTTTTCAGTTTTGGTATATTCTTTTCCTTCTAAAGCTTTATCGATGATATGAATTGGAACTTCTTTATTGAATTCTAAAAAAAGATTTTGCATATAAGATTCACCTCGCCAATATTTCTCGATAATTTCATCTTCTGTATATTCTTCGCTATGAAATTGAGAAATCATGCCAGTAACATCTTTTCTCAAGAAATTATTAAAGATATATTTATTTTCACTTATACCTCTTCCCTTTTTATTGGTATGGGATAATAAATTTTGTTTTTCATAATCTAAAGAAATAGCAGAATCAAATATACTCCTAGGGTATTTATCTTTATAGATATAAATCATTAAAAAAATCAATTCTTCAAAAGAGCATACCTTAACATAATCTTCAAAATGTCTTTCATCCCAATCAACTTTATTGTAGTATAAATTTCTTTTATTGAGATAATTTTCTTCTGTATGTTCTAGATTAAAATATAAAAAATCTAATTTTGGTAAATTAGTCATCATTTTTTTTATTTTGTGAATTTAGTATATTCTATATAATCTTCAAACTGTTTTAGTAATGTTTCCGCGTAAAATTGAGCCCTTTCGATATTGTCACCACCATGTGTATACTTCGTTGGATGTAATTGTGGATATTTTGATTGCATTTTTGCATCTACCCGATCGCGCAGATTTACTCTCAATCGTTAGCGCGGATTTGCAATCCGTGCCCGCAAAGATTGGACGCAATGTAAATCAAAAAATTGCAATTGGCGTTGATGTTTTCCAGAAGGCTATAGATTTTTTTCAAAACAGATCTAACAAAACAATATCTAAATCATTTTCTAAGCCTGAATAATTCCTTGCCGAACTAAAATAATAATTTTCAGCCGAACTGACAGTTTTATCTTTTACGGGATTATTATGATGTAATCAATTTTTTGTTTAATAAATTTATTGCTGTAAATAAGTTCTGCGTGATAGCCATTTTGCCATACTTTATAAGTCTGGTTCTTTTTTAAATGTTCACACGCTTTTTGGAAATAGTCCAGCATCCATTCTCTTCTGGTTTCAGGTTCATTTATTATAGTTTGTATTATTTTTTTTGATGTAAATTTTTTAAAATCTCTAATAATATCATATAATACAAAACCATTCGTTCCTTTTCAGAGCAAATGAATGTGGCTGCTCATAATAGAATAGGCATAAATTTCTAAACCTTTATTTTCCTGACAATACTTTAAAGCATTTATTAAGATGTTTTTCTGATTTAGTCTTGTAAATATATCTATCCATCCTACAGCAGTTACAGTTATAAAATATTCTTCCTCAGTTGTTGTTGCTTTGTATTTTGTCGACACCTTCTTTTTTCCTATAAAAATAAAAAGTATAGTGGAAAGTTTTACTTTTTATTTGTAAGGTTTAAAGAATTACTTAGCGGGCACAGATTTACAAATCTGCATTATGGTTTTGGGAATAAATCTGCGTTAACGTTTTTTTTGCAAAGAGGAAATAATCCAAACCAATCTTTGTGTGCACGGATTGCAAATCCGCGCTATCGTTATGGAGATAAATCTGCGTGATCGGGTTTTTGATTAATTGTAAAAACTTTAAACTCAATTACCAAATCATAACATATAATATCACTTTGTCTTCATTTATATTCAACTTTATACTGTTTTTATTAACTTCTAATGAAGCGATTGGACTGTCTTTCACTTCATAAAGTAATACGCCATCTTTTTCAGTTTTGGTATATTCTTTTCCTTCTAAAGCTTTATCTATGATGTGAATTGGAACCTCTTTATTAAACTCTAAAAAAAGATTTTGCATATAATACTCACTACTCCAGTGTTTTTCAATAATTTCCTCATCCGAATATTGTTCACTATGATATTGGGAAATCATACCAATAACTTCTGTTCTGGAAAAATTATAAGAGTCATATTTAGTTTCTGTAATAATTCTTCCTTTTTTATCGATGTAAGATTGTAAAATCTGATCTTTTGAATCTAAGGAAATAATAGATTCAAATTTATCTCTAGCATATTTATCTTTGTAAATATAAATCATTAGATATACCAATTCTTCAAAAGAGCAGGTTGCTGCATAATCTTCAAAATGTCTTTCATCCCAATCAACCTTATCGTAATATAGTTCTTTTCTATTTAGATAATTTTCTTCTGTATGTTCTAGATTAAAATATAAAAAATCTAGTTTTGGTAAGTTATTCATAATTACTTATTTATTTTGTGAATTTAGTATATTCTATATAATCTCCAAACTTTTCTAATAAGGTTTCAGCATAAAACTGTGCCATTTCGATGTCACCACCACCGGTTGTATACTTTGTTGGGTGTAATTTTGGGTATTTTGATTGCATTTTAGCATTTACTTTTTCAATAATTTTAAAATAATCTCTATCTACAGGATAAGCCTTTCTTCTTTTTAAACTGTAATCTACTCCAGTACTACCTACAGCACGAATTTCTTTTAGATTATGTTCTATGGCTATGAGTATGTCTGATGGGCTCAATGCTGAATTGCCTAAATGGTTGTGAGTTAATATTAAGTCACCGGCTTTTCCACCATTTTTCAAAATTTGTCGCCTTGCTTGGATAACTTGAATACGTTCAATTTTTAAACTAGCCTTTTCAATACCACCAAACTTATCAAAAATAGCTTCTCCATTGGCATCAAAAAACATTCCAAATTCTTCTTCTAAAACTCTAATTTCATCTTCAATCTCTTTTACTTTTGGGAAATTTCCAGTAAGATCATCAATTTTACTTGAAATCTTCGCAAGCTTTGTTTCTAGTCTTTGAAATTCATTTATTATATTTTGAGCATCCTCAATTTTCTCTTCTAACTTTAAAGCTTCATTCGTGTATCCGGCATCTCTAAGTGCTTTTGCTCCTTTTCTGCCTTTTTTAACCAAATTAACTAGTCCTTCTAATCCGAAAGTGGTAATATCAACAGCAATACTTATTTTTGTCCAATTGTCTACCAACCATCCTAAGTCATTTTGTATTAATATTTGTTTTGCCTTGTCATTAAGCATTGCCATTTCTGCGGCTTCTTTTGTAATTTCTATATAAGCCAGGGTTACGGCTAGTTTGCTTCCGCCAACAACAATAACTCTTAAAGCAGATGCAACTCCCAGAATTGAAGTAGTAAGACTTACTAGTTCCCAAAACTGCTTGTTTTTTTCTTGCTCAGAAAGATGCAATAGCATTAAAATAGTTTCAGTTTTTTCAATGAATTCACCGGTTTTTTGTCCTGCTGTTGTTAGCGAAGCCAAATGCATCGGATTACCACGACTAATTGGCATTGTGAGATATTTTTTAGGAGCGGATCCTATATCTTTATCTAAAGTAAAAAAATCAGCCCAAAACTTATCCCAAGTAGATCCATCGACAGATTCTATATATATTCTCCCTGTTTCTAATCTGGTAGTGTTTAAAAAGATGTCTTTAAAAATAAAAGAATCTTTAGAACTCACATATGCTTTATTGACTTCAGGACCGCCTTGGTTGCCATAATTTGTTGCCAGCTGATGAATTAATTTTAAAAACTCGTTTCTAAGACTTTTACCTGAATCATATATCTGTAAAACCTTTTTAGGTCTTTCTTCCAACCATTTGTAAAGCTTTTTCCCGTCTTGTTTATTTAAAGCTTTCAGGATATTTAGAATTCCCTGGTTTTCATCAGTTCCTCCCAGATCAAAAATATTTTGATTAAGAAGAATATCAAGATCTCGATAGAGTTGTTTGCTTGTTTTAAGTGCTGCTAAAATAAAATCAGGGATTGCCTCGTAAATAATATCTAATTTATCTTTGTCATTTCCGGCTTTGGCAATCTCAGTTTTGTAATATTGAATAATTAGGTCTTTAAATTTCTTTAAATCATAACCTATAGATTCTGCTAAAAATTCCATTGCTTCATAACTACTGGTTTCAAATCTAAGAGCCAATTTTTTTTGAAGATCAAAAATGTCTAAAAGAAAGGAAGTCTTTATGGCGAAAGATATTTTAAATTCAATATTTTTTAAGTCAACAATTGTTTCTAATATTTGACGAGCATAGCTAATTGTACGGCCTTTAACAATTCCTGTGAAATTTACAGGAGTATCTTTAGGAAAAGAATTTAACTTTAATTCTTTTGCATTATTACCAATATTATTTTTTATCCAATTCAAAATAGAAGTTAAAGGAGATATATAGCCAGCTATAACCACTTCATTTAAAGCACTTGCATAAGTATATTGATAATGATTATCATTGTTTAAAACGTAACGATCTCCTTTTAAGTTGATTTCTTCAGGTTTCTGTAAAGTTTCTGCATATTTAGCATCAAGTGATTTTGCTATTTTATGTTTTTCTTTAAGATATTGCAGTATTTCATCACCATTTTTATCATCCTCAATCTGCTGACGCCAAATCCCAAGCATGATTTGCCTGAACCTTGCCATTTCAGAAGCGCTGGTATCTTTTAGTTCTATAGTATGGTTTTTAATAATCATTAGGATAGTTTTTTAGGAAAGGGCAAAAAAGGTATTTATTATAGTATTTCTACTTTAACAGGTTTTGGCTGAATATGATCTGAGAATGCTGTGGTAATATTGAGACGTAAATCGTCTTCTTGTTCAATTTTGGCATCGCCGCCCAAATAACAGTTTTTGAATAATACTTCAAGGGCTTTAAATTCGTCCATTTTTGAAGCTTGCAATACAGCTGATCGAATGCTCATGTCCGGTTTTTTGAAATAGGCAAACAAAGTGGTTTCGTCATCGTCTGCAATAGTGAGTTTGACTACTTTTTTGTGTTTGTATTTCCATTGATTGAGTTGAGCCTGAGTAATGCTTCCGTCCAGAACATCGATGTTTTTTGAGTTTTCTGTTTTCATTTTAAAATTCTTTTATTGTTTTTATGATAGGGTAAATTGGTATCGGATTGAGTGGTGTCTTTTGCGTTTATTCTATTGCAATAACAAAGAATTAGCGGACACATGCATAAATGTCATATTCAGCTGTAATTGCTGATTGACGTTTTATTTTTAATAGAAATTGAATTAGTAAGAGATGCAGATTTTTTTAAAAAAAAAGAGACTGCCTGAGTTATTGTTTTGGAGTTGAATATTCTCGAAGCAGCCTCCTGAAGAAGATTCCCTGTCTAAAAACGGACTAATAAAGAGCTTGTAGAATAAGTTTGCAGACAAAAATCATGTTCCTTGAACTCCTTTTTTGCATAACGCAATTGATAATGGTTTTCTCTTTTTAGTCGGTTTTAGAGACAGGGAATGGGGTATTGTGGTTTTAGTAGTAGTAATTTATGGAGATTAGTTCCACTCAACGTGAGAACAGATCAAGTCAAAAGAAACCGCGATTTTAGTGTCTCCCTGGCTAATTCCTCTGCTGTTTGAGTTGAATTCGCAGTTTCTTACCGTGTGTGTAATTACTTCGTTGCTATCGTCTAAGTAACTAACAATGATGCTGAAAGGATTAATATCCTGCAATCTTTGTCCTTTTGGTAAAGCGGCCAAAATAGCTTCTACTTCGTAATTGTATAAAGTGATAGAAGCTTTTGCCTCGTATTTTCCTCTACCTCTGTGTACTGGCATATCTCCGGCACCGTAATGGTTTTCTTTAGAAACTGAATCGCTATAGTTTACAGCTGTAATTCCGGTAACGATATTACCTGCAATGCTTACTTCGATAGATGACCAGCTGTGTTGTTGTCCGTTTATTAATGGTAATTTATTCATATGTTGCTTTTTGTTTTTTAATGATCTTTTTAATGATCTGTAACTATCACCTGATTCATTTGCATTTACAACAAATGAATCAGGAAGATATAATTGGTGAATTTTTATGGTTTTTGAATTGTATTAAATTCAGTAAATTATGCTTTGTCGATTCCGAAAGGATTTTTGAATCCTAAATCGACCATAATTTTACGGGCAGTTCCAATTGGAGTAATTTCTGCTTTCACTTTTAATTCAGATGTTGCCAAAATGTTTTGTTTTGGATCTACATACACATCAAAAGCCGAAACTTCCTGATTGGCAACCATTCCTTCTAAAGCAGATCTGCATAATCCTTCAAAACTTTTAGAAACAGATTGTGGCAATTTACCATCAATATCAACTAAAACCGGAGACGCCAATTTTGGTAACAAAGCAGTGCGTAACAAACGGGTTGCTTTATTAATCGTACGGTTGTTTTCTACATAAGCAAAATCAGATGTGCCATTAGTACAAGTTGCACTGTCATTAAAATAAACACCAGGTAAACCAGTATGCGTTCTTGCGAAAATGAATCTTTTTTCGTTTAGTTCGTTTAGAGTTCCAAGAGTTTTAATTTCTTGTCCGCCAACAAAACCGGCTTTAGCGAAACCTTCTCCGGTTAGGTTAAATTTTTCAATCCAGGCAATGTTTTCAGAAACTTTTGCTTTAGAAATGGCACCCAATGCTAATCCAACCGCTGCGGTGTTTTTATATTTTGTTGCTTTATCAACATCCATTGCGATAACTACAGATACATTTTCTGCATCTGATCCGTCTAAAGAAGGTGCATCAACAGTAAATCCTTTTCCTTCCAAGATAATTTCAAAAGGCATGTAATCTTTATAAGCAAGATCGGCTTGAGTTTGTGCTTTTAAAACTGCGGCTTGAGTTTGTGCAAATGTGGTTGCTCCGGAATAGATAATGGCCATTTGGCGAATGTTTCCGTTTGCTTTTTCCTGCATGTCCATTGCTTTTCCTGCAATTTCTTCGTAGGAAGTGGCTGTAGTGACCATAATGTACAAATCTCCCGACGGATTCATTCTGAAAAATTGTTGAATTTGGTAATAAGCAGATTGGTTATTTACAGGTAATTGTTCATTTACATCATAATCAGCTGTAATTCCCAAGGCTTCAGCATCTTCTAGCGAAGCCAGGCGCTCAATTTTGTTTAATGCTAATTTTGTAGTGGCAACTCCATCAAAAAGTAACCCTGAAACCATGTCCTGCTCCGGATTTCTTCTTCCTAATCCGCCTGATAGTTTGGTAATTACTACATCGTTTAATGTACTCATAATATAAATTGTTTTAAATGTTTAAGATTTGTTTTTATTTTTTGCCTGAAAAAAGACAAAAGAAGGGCTGTAACAAGTTGTGAATTTGTTATGAATCAGCTATTTATAATGTTAAAAATGATATTCGTAATCAGGAATCCAAAAGTAGAAATAGTATTTTTGGACGGTGTATAAAAACGGGTTTTTCAATTGAATTTTACTCTTGGCCAGGAGATAAACTTGCTTGTGATGTCGGGTACAAATTTAAGGCTCAGGGTTGCTTTTTCCAATTATTTAGATAGTCAAAACCAGTAGTTTCAGCGGTTTAAGCTCTGGCCTCTGTAGCGAGTCCTTCATTTATAATAGTATAAATAGTGCGCTCTGTAAGGAACAAAGTATCCGAAAGTTCAGATACTACAACTTTCATTTGTTTAGCTTGATTTCTATTTAGATAGTTGATCACATACTCTCTCCTTTTGTCTAATAGTGTTCTGCTTCTCTTCATGTTTTGGGTTTTTAAAAAAGATGGGTTGATTTTATTTATGATTTGGCTTCGTGTACTGCGGTATTTTTATGCCATGTAATTTTATTTGATTGTTTATTGAGATTAAGTAGTGGTTTTTAAATCAATATTTCCTTCGACCTGATTAGGGTTTATTCCGATGATTCCGGATTCTAAGTCATAGCCTAACTCTTCCAGTTCTTCATTACTTAAACCATTATTAAAAAGAATGTATTTCTTTTTTAAGATATTTTCTATCAAGGTGGTTTTATAGGTGATCTCCCAAATAAAATAATCATTTTTATTCCAGTACGTGTGTTCATTCGTACATTGTTTTTCTCTTATTTTAAATGTTGAATTAGTGTCTATAGCAGCATTACTGTTGCTATTAGACAATACCGCTTTGTCTATTCGTTGGGCAATATCAAATGCATTTGCGTAACTTGTTGAAGAAATAGTTGCTACGGGTAGTATAATATAGAGGCAAAATGATACATCTGCCTTGTAGTTTTTTTCAGAAGATGTTTCCCAGTCTACAGTATCGTATTTAAACATTACTACCGGTGTCTCAATAGAATCTTTAAAAATGGCATCACTATAAAGTTGCACTGTTGGCGCATTAGAATTAAACTCTGTTTCGATTGCGTTCTTTTTTTCGGTATAAAAGTCTTTTAGGATCATATGGTGGATTATTTTTGACAAATATACAACATATGTTTTGATTATTGCAACATATTACGATGAAAAATGCAGTAATTTCAGTAATATGATTTGGTTTTTTATATTGACTATTAGAGTAATACAGTAAGAAAAAGCCTTTAAAATGCTTTAAATTCAGATGTTACGTAAAATAAACAGAAAAGAATGCTATTATTTATGATATATTTTTTAGTTTTGCAACATATAGTGGAATATGTGTTATTTTTTGAAACATATTACATAATTAAAACAAATGCAACAACATGGAAATACATACTAAGATAAAACGTATTATAGACGAGCTGAAGTTAAACAATAACTCGTTTGCAAAGTTAATAGGAGTAACCAGTACTACAATAGATAGTATCACTATTGGAAGATTGCAGTCTGACGGAGAAAGAAAAAGGACAAAGCCAGGTTTTGATTTGCTGCAAAGTATCATTACACATTGTAATGTAAACCCGGACTATTTTTTTGGAAACAGTGATGAAATTTTTGCCAATAAAACCACTGGTGAAGTGGGGCTGAATTTACCTAAGATTATAACGGTAAATGAAGACGGGGAGGAGAATATTAATTTTGTCGGAGTAAAAGCAAGAGCAGGTTATTTAGACGGTTATGCTGATCCGGAATATATGGAAAGTCTTCCGTCATTTAGTATGCCAATGCTAAAAAACGGAACCTATAGATGTTTTGAAATAAAAGGAAACTCGATGTCGACTACGATTCATGACGGCGATTACCTTTTTGGAAAATACGTTGATAATTTTGATGATATTCTCGACGGGAGAATTTATGTTATTATCAGTAAAAATGATGGAGTAGTGGTAAAAAGGGTTCTGAATAGAATCAGGGAAAGCGGAAAATTAATCCTGAAATCGGATAATAGAGACGGAAATTACCCGATGTATTCTATTTATGCCGAGGATATTCTGGAGGTTTGGTACGCGAGTATGTACGCCTCTAAACAAATGCCGGATCCTATCAATATTTATGAAAAGATTCATGATCTCGAAAGTAAATTTTATGAAATGGAAGAGACTTTGAGGAAGAAACTAAATTAATATTTTTCTAAATAAAATGAAACTTTCAAATGTTTGAATTTGAGGTTTTTGAAATAAAAAAAGCACCTCTTNNAAGAGGTGCTTTTTTTATTTTAAAAGAAGAACTTTTAAGAAATACTTCCTGTCCCGGTTCCGGTTTGAGCTGATGCAGATCCTGTTGTAGTAACTGTGGTGGTTACGGTTCCTGATTTAACGAATGCTTCGATTGCAGTTGCTAATTTTGCGGCAAGGTTATCGATAGACGATGCGTTATCTGTTTTTCCTTTTTCCTCGTTTAAAAGAGCTTTTATTGATCCTTCTAAACCTGATTTGTTTAAAGCCATAATGATATTATTTTAATAGTTCTGTTAATTTTCCTTTTAGTATTGTAAGTTGAGGTAAATTAATTGGTGGCCCTGATGGTCCCATGGGCGTGGGAACTGTAATTTTTCCTATTTCATCTATTAGTTCTTCAAGTTTAGATTTTAAACTTTTTCCGCCTACATCTATTTTAAATTGACCATCCATTTCCAGTGTTAAATCGCCTTTTGTAAATGAAGTTTTAGTATCTGAAATTGTAGCTTCAAAGCCGTCTTTAATGGTGACTTTTGCTTCTTTATCTTTTAAATTAAAGATTGTATTTCCTTTATTGAGATTAATTTCGGTATGTAATTCATCAAAAGTTATTTTTTGTTTTTCAGTACCTTCTTTATCGAAAAATTGCATTGCTGCATTTGAATTTTCTCCTGAAGTAAGTGTGAATTTTAAACGCTCTTTAATATCTTCACCATTAACAGTACTTAAAATAGTTTGCTGCTGATTTCCATTAAAGATGTTCTTCGAAATTTCTTTACCATTTTCATCATAGAAAGAGGTGGTAATATTTGAATCTTTTTTGCTGCTAAATTCTATTTGAGCGATGTTTTTGTAAGTAGGCTTTGCAGTTGATGATGCACTTTCGCTAGATTGTTTGAATAACATTTGAAGTTTACCTACTTCAGTATTGATTTCCAGATATTGATTTTCATCATTTTTGAATCGAATAAAAGAACGTTCAATTTCTGAAAACTGCGAAACAAATGCTCTCGTTTCTACACCATCTATAATGGTAGCCAAAACCCAGCTGTCTTTTTTAGGAATGGTAATAATTCCTTGTTCTACATCAAGGATTGAAGCTTTCAATCGTACATTTTTAAGTATGGCGCCATCAGCACGCATAATATTTACAGTATAAGCGTCCTTTGTATTATGAGCTGATTCTGTCTCATTATTTATTTCGATGACTTTTGCTGCAAAAGTTTCAATAATTTGATTTTTATTGGCGACATCTTTTATTAGATCTGTTATATTTCCCATTTTGTATTTTTTATACTGTTTCTACTCTTCGTCCTATATAAATTTTTTGTCTGTAGCCGTTTTCGCCATAGCTTCGTTCTACTTTTTCGACCTGAAAAGTCCCGTTTTTTTCTTCGTCCTTGGCGTTTTCCAGAATCACCTTGTCGGTGGGGCGTACAAATGGTTCACCAAAAGTCAGGAAATAGCCTTCAAATCCGCTGGGTTTCGATTGCATGGCTCTTGAAGCGGCATATTGATACAATTCTGCAGCAACTTCTGTTGTTGCTTTTTTGAATGCCGCAGGATCATTAGGCAAATCATCGTTGTCATTATGCATAACATGGGTTTTTACTAATTGCCCATTCGGATCACCTAATTCAATATAAATTGGCGTATTCGAATTTTTAAAGTATTTCTCAACCCGCATACGGGTATTTTTTGTCGTTTCGTTGACCACGACCAATTGATCTTCGATAATATTATAACGAAACCTAAAACGTGCTTTTCCTAAAAAACCACCTGAAACAGATTGCGCTATTTTGTTTAATTGGGAACCTAAGAGGCTAAGTCCCTGATTGATTAATTTTTTGACCAATGCTCCTGCTAACGGACTTTTAATGAAATTTCGATCAATAAAACCGGCTAATTCGGCTGTTGTATGTTGCTGCGGATTATTCGTAATAGTAAGAACCGGAGCTAAATCTTCGGTTTTGAAATAGGTATAGATTCCTTTGTCTTTTAGCATCTCAAAAACCTGGGCCAAACTTTGATTTCTGTTAATCATTACATTGCCCAATTCCTCATCGAGAGCATTTACTTTAAAAGGTAATTTTAGTTCTTTGATTCTTTTTTCGAAGAAGGTTTTAGGATTAAAACTTTCAACATTTGTGGTCGGGTTGGTTGATACAACATTCAGAACGTCACTTTTATCCTGAACATCATCGTCTTTTACGGCTTTTACTTTTTTAAAAGCATACATCGCATCTTCGCAGGTGATGACAGCATTGATATCTGTTTGTACTCCTGTGATATACCCTCTGAAAGCCGGTTTGTAATCGCCATCGTATCCTAAAAATATTTCGATAAAATTTTCGAGCTTAAAAAAATCATAAATTGATTTTTCTTTTCCATCTGCATCTTTAAACAAGTTTTGGTCAAATCCTTTGGTATCCGTATATACTTTTTGCGGCATTACAATAGTAGCTGTATCGGTAAGGGTTTTGTATGAACTGCTGATGTCTACATTTTTGACATAAGTAAATTCATAATATTTGGGAGTGGGGATGAGTCGTACCGTTTCGTAGACTCTGATTTTAGCATTTAGGTTAAGCATTGTCTCTGATTATTAGTTCAACGGTTTCATCTGATGTAGCACTGGCCGTAAATTTTTGAATATTTTTTGTTCCGGAAATCGAAGGAATAGAGTAGGAGTCGATCACTAATTCGTAAATTCCAAATCGGTTTAAAATGGCATGCGTTACTCTTAGAGCATAAGGGGTATTTAGGAATTGTTTCAGTAAAAAAAGCTTTTCTTTTGGGTATTCATCTCCGGTTTCATTCGCGATTAGCCCGTCTATCGAAATACTAAAATCACCATTTGTAATATGTTCCTTGATGGTAGAATCGCGTCCTTCGATTCCTTCTTTTTTGATGACTTTCGAACGATTTAGGTTAACCGTAACAGCATCTATTCGTAAACTGGGTAAATTAAAGTCTTTTTTTACCAGAGGTTCAAAAACCAAAGGAGCAAAAACTCTCAGGTTAAATTCGCCGCCGGTTTTATCGATAATAAAATCTTTTGATTCAGATTCATTATAGTTAATGCCTGTATATTCGGTTTCTTTGGTGGCTAAAATTTCGTTTACATTAAAATTGAATTTCATAATGATTTATTTTTTTGTTTTTAATTTGAAAATGTTTGAGCAAAGGCGGTCATGAATGTGTTTTCCATTCTTTTCTCATTGTGTTTTTGTAACCACAAAGCTTCTTCAAGCAGTTTATAAAACTCATCCATTGCTAATTGATACGGATCGACATGAAACGCATACCGAATAAGTGCCGCGGACTTTTTGAACTCGTCTTTTTGCGGTGTTGCATCGATAGAGAACTCACTATCATTTTTGATCATGGCCACAATAGAATTTCCTGCGGAAAGCATGAATTCATCATCGTAATTTTCTTCATCCAGGACACATTCCTGAAATAAAAACAGAATCGCTTCATGCGGATTGTCCTTGTATTTATTTTGATAATTAAGAAATGTAGTGAAAGTTGGCTTTTTGCAATAAGCAGTAATTATTTGATCATCAGAGGTCAGCTTTAATACTGTACCGTATTTTTCTTTTAGTTTTTGCAATGTTGCTTGGTCTGGCATTTTTATGGTTTTAGAGATTGTGAGATTAAATGTTGCTGTCTCTGCTTTCTTTTTTTAGGACTTCGGTGAGACTTTCATTTTTTTCGGAAACGCTTAAAGGCGCGATGGTAAAACTTTCTATAAAAATGTTTCCCTCTGTGGCTTGTCCCAAGGGATTTTTGAAATTGCTCATGTCAGGTATTTTAGGCGTTTCTCCTAAGTCTCTTGGTGTATAATCCATGATGGGTGAATGTTTAATGGTTAATATGATTGTTGAAGGTATTGTCTACAGATGAGGTATCCATTCTCAAAAAAAATTGAAAATAAAGTGGATTATTATGTCTTTTGGGATGCTAATAGTGGTTATTAGAGGATGTAAAAATAGGGCAGAAGTGCGTGAAAAACGAATAATTGAATGACCGTTTTCAGTAGTTTCAGTAAAATGTGATTTTTGTTTAATATGTTGTTATGTAGGTGTTTGTGGTTTTATTTTGTTCTTTTTTTTAGAATTGTTATTCATGAAAAAAGAAATCCTGCAGCTACACTTTTTGAATAAATTTCACACTCAAATATTCGCAGACAAAAACACCCAAAATCATTAGAGATAAAAATCCTCCGACGATTTTGGGTGAGTGGGTTTAAAAATTAATGTGAGCTTGTTTTTGAATATTCGCTAATTTTTTAATTTGTACTTTGAAATACAATAAAAAGAATAATATTTAATTGGATTTAGTTATATCGTACTGAAAATTGAAAGATACATCTCTTGGCCCCGTTCCTATTTCGGAGTTAAACTGTACAATAGCTTCAGTACCTCCATTTAAATATACTTGACACGGATATGCAGCAGTTCCGGCGGTAGTAGTGAATACGATACCTTGACCACAATAGAAATTAGTTGCAGATCCCGCAATATTTATGGGTAATGATATTCTAAATCTCGATAAAGTAGAGCTTGCGGTTATGTTCAAATTAACGTTAGCCTGAACAGAAACGATATTCCCTACTTTTATATAATTGGACATTCTGCCTATCCCGTTTATAGATACATTAGTTATTTCTGAGACTGTTGCGGTATAACTTCCTGAAGTTCCTGCCTCGGCGGCTGTAGGTATATCCGATAACAAAGCTATTACTCCACTATTATTTGGGAAACTATAAGTTTGCGCAGTACTAAGCAGACTAGTTTTAAACATCGCAAATTGTCGTGAAGATGATCCAGACGCTATAGCTATATCATTCCCTATGGCAGTTATTGTTGCTGCTCCTGAACCTGTTGGTTTAGCGGGGCTTCCAAGCCAGGATATAAAAGAACTATCCAATTTCAAACCTGTATTAAGCGTTAAAAATCCGCTTTTAGATTCATCACCCGTTTTATGAATTACGTTTGCGTCATTAGTATAAACATTTGAATCTACAGATCCATCTGCTTTTAAAAATTGCGATGCTGTACCTCCCACTAATCCTAATGCTCCATTACTTGCTAGAATATATGATTTCTGCCTATTGGCACCATAAAACTGTGCAATTTGATTACCAGTTGAAGTTGAGGCATATAACCCTGCTGAACTTACAGAAACTGCTTGAACCCCCGTTCCGCCTGAAGATATACCTGCTACGCCTATTCCAGAAACACCTGTTGCTCTTCCGGCAACACCTGTTCCTATGTCTGATGTACCTGATAAAGTCTCAAAACCTCCCGTCGCTGAAACATTTAATCTCCCGTCTTTAGATTCGGCTCCTGTTTTGTGTATTACATTTGAATCAATTGAATAAACATTACTATCAATAGAACCATCAGCTTTTAAAAATTGAGTTGGTAAGCCTCCTGTCTTTACGAAAGAGTTTCCTGTAATATTACCTAAATCGCTGATGCTGGAGACTGTAGCCCCATCGCGTAAAACAGTTAAAGGGGTGGCTATATCTACCACATTATTTACCGCTTTAGCGTTAGATAAAACTAACATTTTACCCACTTGTGGTGAGTTTTGTGTTGGCTCTATTTTAACTCCAATATAATTAGAGTTAAAAGCACTAACTAGTAATCCAGTAGAATTAGATGTATTTGCTCTAATAGTCATAGCAGGAATAGTGCTCGAAGTCGTAGTTGCATCTAACGTTGAGTTAGTTGCATCATTAAAAGTATTAAATGTAAACCTAGCTGAATTACTCAAAGAATTATTTATAGATTTTAGACCTAAAATACTCTCATTCCCTGTTTTGTGAACTGCTGTAGGCGTTGTTGGTGCATCGGCTGTACCTCCTAAATCTCCGGTAAGTTTCACAATCCCTTTTTCTGCAGTAGTTGCATCTGGAGTAGTTCCGCCTTCTATGGTAATATCTCCCTCTCCAACTATCGATTCTCCATTGATGGTTTTAAAATCTTTTGTTGTAGCTAAGGTTTTTACATCCCCATCTGAAGTCAGCGGCAGCTTGATTGTAGACGCTCCGGCACTATCCTCATTTAATACAATGCCTTGCTTAACGGAATTTCCTGCTAAATTTTTATTTAATGAAAGTTCATCAGCTAATACATTTACGAAAGTAGTTTCTTCATCTTTACTTACAGAAACTCCCAGTTTATTGATATCTGTAATCAGGAAACCTGTCCCTGTTTTTTCAGATATGTTAAGACCTCCTTCATGTACAGTAGTTTGTGATTCTCCCTCCTCTGATAGTAAATTTATACTTGCATTTGTCGCATTTCTGTCTTTATCTAATACTTGTTGCAGAGTAGGGATGTCTCCGGCACCTCCGCTTACATAAATATCACCTGAACCTACAATAGATTCTCCGTTAATGGTTTTAAAATCTTCTGTAGTAGCTATAGTATATGTTTTACCTTCTTCTGATTTTGCAGGAAATCTTAATTGAGTATTAGCGACAGGATCAGATATGTCAACAACAGTCTGATTATTAGATTTATCCCTTGTTAATATAACATTGCCTTGTGAAAGCGTTATATTTCCTATGTCATTAGAATCTAATACAGTATGATCAAATGATAATTGATTTTTTAATTGATAGATACCTGTTTTTTCGGTTTCATCAGAAACGATAATCTCGTTAAATTTCGAAGTACCGTAATCGCCCATTAAGGTTGCTTTACTTTCTCCATATGAAGCAGTAGGATCTGCATCTAAAACAGATTTTAGACCTTGAGGTTCGATGTCTAAATTTCCTTCTCCAACAATAGATTCTCCGTTGATTGTTTTAAAATCGTCTGTAGTCGCAATGGTATAAGTATTCCCTTCTTTTGATTTTGCCGGAATCTTTAATAAGGTGTTAACCGTTGGATCTTCTAACACGATATCAGTAGTTTTTCCGTTAAGAGATCTTTTTATATTCACACCAGATTCTGAAACTGTTATATTGCTTTCAGTATTAATTCCTACTTTAGAATACTGAAAACCAACCTGATTTGTTAGTTGTAACATCGAAGATCTGTCTGTGTCATTTCCAACAATCAAATTATTGTATTTAGAATCACCATAGTTCCCCATTATAGCCGCAGAACTATTTCCGTACTTCGCTATCGGATTTGTATCTAAAACGGATTGTAAATCTGCAGGTTCAGTAGTGATAGCTATATCCCCGGTTCCAACAATAGTTTGCCCATTAACAGTTCTAAATTCAGGTTTATTAAGCAATTGACTAAAACCGGACTCACTATTCCAGTCGGTATTTACTTGCGGGGCATGAGCATTTTTATCGGCGAGGTGATTCTCCAGAACGGTTTTGTCAGCTTTCGATAAAAGCAATTCGTCAATTCCGTCGATATCTTTTACGGGAATTTTTTCAAATTTATGTCGGAAGGAATCCCAGGTATCCCAGAATTGAGCTTGTGTTGGTTTTAAACCCGTTCTGAACCATTGTTTTATGGTGTTTAATGTTTGTAAAGCCATGTTTTTTCTTTAAATTATGTAGTTTTAGATTTTGATGAATTCAGTTCTTGTATTAATTTTTTTAATGATGGTTTAATCTATTTTTTAGATTGTTTTTATGGGGCATTTTAGGCATCTTTCTTATGATTTTTGTGTTTGATTGTTATTTGTTTTTATTAATGTTTCATTCAGGTAGCATCGTTTTGTCTGCGTAGGAGAGGAGGATATTTTTATAAAAACATCCTGGAAATTTGCAAATTGACGTGTTTAGAGTAACACTATTATTCGGCTTTGGAGCGCGTAAAAGTAGTATAGAAAGACGCATAAAAAAGAAAAATAAGATGAGCGTTTTCTGTAATTTCAGTAGAAAAAAAGAACGATTTTAAGTCGTTATGTGATCGGTTTTATGATTTTAAATTGTCAACTTTATAGCGCCTTAAACGATTTTTCTATTTGGTGTTTAAAGCTTAAAACACCCAGGATTATCAAAAGATTTATTTTTTCTTTTTATCCTGGATGTTTCAGTTTAAATAGAGGTAAGGGGTTATTGCTGATTGTTAGAGCAATTTTTTATTCCTGCCCTTGGAGTTTTCTACCTTTCTACGGTCGAAAATAACGAAGTAATACTTGGTAACGCTGCTGACAACATCAAACCGATTAATTTGATTCTGTTGATGGTTACCAATAATAATCCTGCATCTTGCAAAAGATCGAATTTTGTGTCAACTAAGCCAGTCAAAACAATTAAAAGGCTAACGATTACTGTAATTTTTGGTTTATTCATATGATATTAATTTGAGGTTGTTTTATAATATTTTAATTATTAGTTTTTATTTCTCTGTCCATGCAGACCAAGTACCTGCGTCTTTAACTCTTACATAGACTTTTCCCTTAAGAGATCCCGTGGTGTAAGTTATTCTCTGCATTCCGTAATCGTTAGAAGATTGTTTGAATGATTCAAGAACAGTTAAACCTTCCCCAAAACCTATATCTATTAATCCAGTACTCGAATTAATTTGACTTAAATTTGGTACAGTGTCAAACAATACATTTATATCTGATCCAGTATTCATTACTATCCCTGCCGTAGAAATAGTTCCATTAACTTGAAGTTTAGCTCCAGTGTATGTTGATGATGCTGTCCCAATCCCCACGTTACCGTTTTGGAATACCCGAACAGTTTCTGCACCTTCGTTATTTTCAAACACTAAGTGCCCCCCTGTATTAGTGCTGGTTATTCTATATTTTAAATTGGCTATTGTATTATTAATATCTATTGCGCCCCCTATATATCGGCCGACATTGTCTATATACGATTTCTCAAATCCGTTTACCATAAAACTGGCTATTTTTGCCCCTATTCGGGTCGAAGCTACCAAACCAATACCTGAGTCTGATAGACCAATCGTTCCGATACCGGATCCTGACGTACCTTGTGCCCCTGTGCCAGTCTGAGAAAGGCCGTGTACCCCTCCGCCAGAGGTGGAGACTCCACTTACCCCGTAATGGTTAGCTGATTTTCCCGAAATGCATATAGAGTTTGTCGATGTCCCTATAAAAGCGGGAGCGTTTGTATTGACTGGCGTAGAGAAAAGAATCCCAGTAAATGTTTTGACGCCGTCTATATCCTCGGTTACATTTCCGGTTTTGTGAACCATGTTCGCGTCGTTTGCCGGTACAAATCCGATGTTAGTGCTTAATATGCTCCAACTGGCATTTAATTGTGCCGGACTGTCCGTTAGAGCTCTGAATGAATCGCCAACTAATACGGTTTTACCTCCTAAAGTTCCAGGTACAGAAACATACCAAATATCGCCCTTTAATATTGCGCCACCTGGTCCACTTCCGCCGGTTGTAGGAAATGAGTTAACCGAAGCGTTATAGCTACCTCTGTCGTCCAGTAAGCCAACAACTAAGCTATCAGCATAGGCTTTGGTAACTAAATGACCAGATAAAGTTGGAGTTGCCGCTGTTACATTCGCGGTAGTTACTATGGCGCCCAGTTTATCTATAGAAAGTACCTCAGTATTTGCGTTCATTATAGATACAGGTTTTACGGTGCTCGTCGATGTGCTTATTATCTCCAACGCCTTACCACCTGATGCACTTTGCAGTTCCATACCCATAAGAACAGAACTCGAACCCGGTGCAGATATGAGCTGGAAAGTTCTACCGCTTGCAGATGCAGTATAATTGTTTATTAAGTTTAAAACGGTAGGGAGTGAAGTCGTAAAGTTACTTGCCGTTTTTTGACCTGACCAGCTTTCGTTCCCTGTTTTATGTAACGCTGTAGGTGTTGTAGGGAAGTCTGCCGTACCTCCTAAATCGCCAGCAAGTTTAACAATACCTTTTGCTGTAGCAGTTGCATCTGTAGCAGTTTCACCTCCTATTATAATATTACCACTTCCAACAATAGATTCTCCATTAATTGTTTTGAAATCTTCTGTTGTAGCCAAGGTTTTTACATCCCCATCTGAAGTCAGAGGCAGTTTAATAGTAGACGTTCCGGCGCTATCTTCATTTAATACAATGCCTTGCTTAACCGGATTTCCGGATAGATTTTTATTTAAAGATAGTTCATCAGCTGATATATTTGCGAAAGTAGTTTCTTCATCTTTACTTACAGAAACTCCCAGTTTATTAATATCCGTAATAAGGAAACCTGTCCCTGTTTTTTCAGAAATATTAAGACCACCTTCATGTACCGTTGTTTGTGATTCTCCGTCCTCTGATAGGAGATTTATACTTGCATTTGTAGCATTTCTGTCTTTATCTAATACTTGTTGCAGAGTAGGGATGTCTCCGGCACCTCCGCTTACAGAAATATCACCTGAACCTACAATAGATTCTCCGTTAATGGTTTTAAAATCTTCTGTAGTAGCTATCGTATATGTTTTACCTTCTTCTGATTTTGCAGGAAATCTTAATTGCGTATTGGCAACGGGATCAGATATATCGACAACCGTCTGATTATTCGATTTATCCCTTGTTAATATAACATTGCCTTCTGAAAGGGTTATATTTCCTATGTCATTAGAATCTAATACAGTATGATCAAATGATAATTGGTTTTTTAATTGATAGATACCTGTTTTTTCGGTTTCATCAGAAACGATAATCTCGTTATATTTCGAACTAGCGTAATCGCCCATTAAGGTTGCTTTGCTTTGGCCATAAGAAGCAGTAGGATCTGCATCTAAAACGGACTTTAGACCTTGAGGTTCAATGTCTAAATTTCCTTCTCCAACAATAGATTCTCCGTTGATTGTTTTAAAATCGTCTGTAGCGGCTAATGTTATTTCTTTACCTTTGGTTACAGGTAAATTTACTGTGCTAATGCCTGTAGAAGATTCATTAATTCGTAAATACGATTCAGCAGTATCAGCAGTATCTCTATTAAAAAATATCCCTTGAGGATTTAGCGAAACATGCTGACTATCATCTCGTGTAACAACACCGGCAGAATCAATAGCTACTAACATATCTGAATTACTATCCGTTAAACGTATAGATCTCGAATCTATGCTTGTTTTTAACCAATTATAATAGTCATCGTTAAACATTATGCCGTTTGTGGTTTCATTACCATTGGCTAAAGTGGTTTGTAAATTCTGGGATCCGCCTGCTTCAATAATTATATCTCCATCACCTGTCAATGGCTCTCCATTGATAGTTTTAAATTCAGGTTTGTTAAGTAATTGACTAAAACCGGACTCACTATTCCAGTCCGTATTTACTTGTGGTGCATGAACATTTTTATCGGCAAGGTGATGGTCTAGAACGGTTTTGTCAGCTTTGGATAAAAGCAATTCGTCAAGTCCCTCGACCTCTTTTACAGGGATTTTATCAAATTTATGTCGGAAGGAATCCCAGGTATCCCAAAATTGAGTTTGTGTTGGTTTTAAACCCGTTTTAAACCATTGTTTTATGGTATTTAATGTTTGTAAAGCCATATTTTTTTCTTTTTAAATGATGTAATTATTTGATTTTGATAAATCGAACCTTCTTAAGTATGGAGACGAATAACAGATCTTGTGGTTGTGTTCGTCTTCAATTTAGGGCAGGATTAAATTCCCTGTTTGGAATCTTTTTTCTAAATGTGTGATTAAGAAAAGTTGTGAATTACTCTTGTCTGGGATTTTAGGCATTTTTACCATGCCTGTTGATAATACATAATCCATAATGGCTGCTGATTTAGTGTGATTAATATATAGTGTGGTGATTATTTTTTTTGAAAACAGGAGAAGCCTTTTTGAATTATTATTCGATAAAAGGAATCTCACTATTTAATTTTTGAGGGTGTAAAAGTAGGACAGAAGAATACAAAATGAACTAAAAAAAGTCTGGTGAATTCAGTAGTTTCAGTAAAAGAAGAACTTGCTGAAACTACTGAATACAAGCGTCTTGAAATTTAGAAATCGCAAACATAGATACTACTTTTACACTCAGAAAAACACCTAACGATGAGTAAAAATGCAATCCATAATTTCAATCTTTCCATACAAAATAGTGCTGATATAAAAAGCTCAGAAGATTTAACCAAAACCATCATAAAAGAGCTGGCCAAAGTTTCGAAAGAAATGGGCCAGCAAAAAGATATAGTGCAGCAATGGCAGGAGCAAAAAAAACAAAATGCTGCTGCTTTTGCCAACAATTCTATTGCCTCAACCGAAGGAGGCGCCATCGATACCAAAGCTGAGATCAAAGAAACAGCGCTATCGATTGGCAATACTCCTTTGGATACTGAGGGAATGTCAAACCTGGATGTTTCATCGGCTGCTATTTCTTTATCGACAACATCAACTTCAAGTGCTCTAATCGGAGGAGGTGCTGTCGATACCGCTGACAGAACAACAATGAGTTCTGTTGTATCAGACAGCACTACTCCTTCGACAGCAGGGGCAGAAAATAATACGCTCAATTTTAGCAGCGGAATAACAACACAGACGTATGCAAGTGTCGCCGCACAACAAATGTTAACGGTTCCTCAGGCATTTCAGACAAATAACAATGAACCAAAAACAGAAGTTGTTAAAGCGGAAATAAAAAAGAGATTAGAGGCTGCAATCGCAGCAAATAATACTGTCGAAACAGCGTATTGGAGAAATATTTCAAAAGCTTTTGATGAAGGAGCAACTTCCAAAGATTTTGTTGGTAAACCAAATGATATGCTATTTACTCAAATGTATGACATGCTAAAACAGTCTGCTACAATTGCTGTAGAAAACCAAAACATTAACTGGGAAACCGTTCGGGAAAAAATGATTGAAGCAATTGATGCTAACATATTAAATGGAACAATTTCCGTAAAAAATAAAATACGTTGGGAAACAATCAAAAAACAATTAGGAGATGATAAAATCAATGTTGCTAATCTTTTTGAACAATACGACGAACTGTTTTTACTGCTGAAAGAAGTAGAAGGATTGAGTGCATTACCCAATACGATCACAATAACTACTAAAACAAAGATATATCCTAATTTAAGTGCCGACAAATTATACGCTTTGATAGGAAGAGAAGATGTTTATGTATTTTTGAGAGAAGTAAACAACGAAGAAATTCGGGGAAGTGCAGTAGATAAAGGTGCGGTAAAAATTAAAAACACTACGGCAAAGTCATTTATTATTGGAGAAAGCCTGGAATTTTTCCTTGATGAAAAATTTATAAACCAAAACCTGTATAAAAAAGAAGATATCAATTGGATTGTTCGTAATGTTCAAAACAAAAAAGATGAAGGAATTGTTTTTGTAAATGAGGGAACTTCATTTAGTTATAATTTTGATACAGCTGGCGTTTACAGAATTGATGCCTATGGTTACAAACCTACAATAAAAGGCAGCAAAAATGCCGGGACATCTACTTTTATAGAATTAGAAATAGTTGCCCAGCAAATTGAGATTAAATCTCCATTTAAAGACAGTTTCACAAGAGCTTCGGTAAAACAACAATTATTTAAGGTAAACCTGAAAAATACCAAAGTAAAAACATTAAACCCGTTAAAACTTTATTATCAGTTAGAAACGAAAACAGCCAATAAAGTAACTGAAATTTCAGAAGAACTGGAATTAGATGCAGGAGGTATCATCAAAATAGCCTTGCCTGAATTGGGCGAATATAAAATTAAAGTAACCAGTAAAGATCAATATGCATTAAGTAAGGAATCTAAAATCTCAGTAATTAAAAATGAAGTGACGAGTATTGGTTACGTAAAAGATGCATCAGCTACAGCTGTGTTTTTATTAGGTGACCCAAACAGAAAGTTGACTTTAGAAGCCAAAACGTTTAAAATAAATCCTCCTACAGATGAAGAAAAAGAAGATGTAAAATGGATGATTTATGATGCTAATAATAAACCCTACTTGTCACCAGGTACAGCAATAATGAATAAAGATAAAAATCCTAAAAAAGGATATTTTCACCAATGGGGTTTCTACGATGTTCCGATTCCTCAAAAAGTGGGAAATTATACAGTAGAAGCTTATAGTGACATTCAGAAAGGCAGTAAATCGAATTCTATTTTTAAAATAGAAGTAAAACAGCCACAAGTTACAGCAGCTTATTGGGTATGGAGCGGTGGAAGCAAAAAAGTAACCTCAGGTTTTTCAGGTGAAAGTAATTGGATCAAAGCTGCAATTCCGTATTACAGTAATCAAACTGTCAGAATATATTTTTATCTCAATAACAAAAAAACAAAACATTATTTAGATGTAAAGACCAGTGAAGAGGGTACAATTTTTAAAGAAATAAAATTTGATTCTGATTTCAGGAAACTCATCGGATTTGAAAACGGTAAAAATGCCAAAATTGGATTTAAATTATTAGGAATTCAGAATGGGAAACCATGTCCATTTAAGGTACCAGCTAATTATGATTCAGATACTCTTTTGTCTGTTACAACAGATACAAAAATTCTTGATGCCTATTTTATGTATGATAGCAATAGAGTAACAACACAAGATGAAATCCCGTTTGGCGAAAATGGAGCAGTTGTAACCATTATAGCTAAAACGCAAAATATGGTTGGAAAAGAAATTGTGTTAACAGCCCATAAAGTGGGAGAGAAACCAACTTATAGCAACGCAGTAATAATAAATTCTGAAGGAGTAGCAATAACCAGTTTTATTTTGAAAAACCTTAATAAGAAATTGAAAAAGGGGACAAAAATAAAGTACTATGTTGGTATTGAAGGATATTCTACGAAGCATTTGACAGATAAATTGTTGACTATGGTTATGGGGGTTGGTACGAATAAAGATAATGAAGAAATACTTGATGAAAATGATCCACAATTGATTTGGGGGGCTAAAGTTAGTAAGGAATTTAGAGTAAAAGTGGTACAAATTTGTAAAAGACTTTGGCCTAAAAATACATTGGAAATGGCAAATGGACTTATGGCCGTAATGAATAGAGAAACAGGTGGTACTTTTGCTCCATACCAAATTGAAGGTAAAAAATTAATTCCAAAAGATCAGCTGACTAAAGACTCTTTTATTAAGATTGATAAAAATGGTAATAAACTTTCAAGGGCGGTAGGGTTAATTCAATTTACTCAAAAACCCCTTACCGATATGGGGGAATATACCGGAGGAGGTCTTGACAAACTTAATGAAGTAAAACTTAGGTTTGCAAATATGACTCAATTAGAGCAATTAGTTAAAATTGAAAAATATATGAATACTGTAGCAGTTTTGCCAACTATACCGGAAGAGATCTATATGGCTGTTTTTGCGCCTGCTTATGTAGGACAAGGATTAGATAAGACAATATATGAATTAGGTACAACAAATTATAATGAAAATGCTAGTTTAGATGTAGATAAAACAAAAAATGGTATACAAATAAAAGAATTAATTGATGAGTATTATGTTAGTGTAGAGGGGGGTAAATTTGGTAGAAACATCTGGAAGAAGCCTCTTGATAGAATGGAGTTAAGAGGTTGGTATAAATCCGGTTGGTCACCTAATGAAAGTGATTATTTATTAAAAACAACGAAAAGAAATAAAGGTAAGCATTTAGGACTGGATCTTTATGCACCAATTGGTACTCCAGTTTATGCATGTATCGATGGTATGGCATTAATTTTGTCTCCTGCTTATTCAGAAACTTTTGGTCTACATGTTAGAATAGAAGGCTATTATAATGAAAAAAAATATAATTTTTTCTATGCCCATTTAAGTGAAATAAAAGTTAAAAATTTTCAAAAAGTTAAAGCGGGAACTCTTATTGGTTATACAGGGCAAACAGGTGAGGCAGAGGGTCAGCCGGCAAGATTTAATCATTTGCATTTCGAGGTTAGAAATTCAAGAGAAAATCGAGGTGCGGCATTAAAACCTTTGGAAGAAATAAGTGATTTAAATAAGAATGTTAATATAAATCCTTCAAAAGAAAACCAAAATGGATAATAAAGTTTTTCTAAAATAAATCTAACTGGGAAAAATATTATTTTGGTNNTATGAAAAAAATATTTTTATTGATTGTGGTTTTATTGTTTTCCTGTGGAAAAAAAAGTCAGAACGAAATCAATAAAACATCAAATGAGTATGACACCTTAAAAAAAAATAGTTCAATAGATTCTTTAGAAGTAACTAACAAAAAGAAGGAAGATTTTAAAATTGGTAAAATATATAAAGATTCTGATTTTAACGTTGTTGGTATATATGTGAATTATAGCAATGGTAAATATAAATTTGAAAAAGAATATCCCGATTTTTTAATTGACTCGACCATAACTGAAGAAGAAAAATATCAAAAAATATTATCTTTAAACAATGAAAAGACTAATGATCAAAACGTAATTAAAATCAGAGATTTTGGTTTGCTAAATATTAATCATAAAGGAACTCTTTTAACGATATTCTTAAAAAAAGAGAAAGCAGATAAATGGAAAGTGATAGATATATTAGATATTGGTAAAACAATAAATATGGATGAGTATCAATATAAAATGGAAGGAAATCAATATTTATCTTTTGACTGTTATAATAGTAAGCATAATCAATATTTTGGTGTTGTAATAGATAAAATAAATTCATCAGGAAAATATGAAAAAGTATTAAAAGCATATAAATTCGATTTAATAAATGAGAAAATTGTAGAAATAGATTTAAAGAAAGAAAAAGTAGAATGCTTTCCTGAAATAGGAGATGAATAATTAAACAAAAACTACCTTTTAAACAGGTAGTTTTTTGTTTTTAAAGCTGTCTTAAAAGAAGTTATTTCTTTAGATAGAATATTTTTAATTCTTTAAACAGGGAAGCACAGGATACCAATACAGGATTAGTATTTTAAATTTAAAGTTTAAGATGAATTAATTTGTTAAGTTTAACATGTTGAATAGTAGTGATTAAAGTCAATCTGAAACATTGAAAGATGCAAAATAATACAATCCTTCGAAATGCTTTCAAAATGAAATTAAAACCGGGTTTTGAGACAGAATATAAAAAACGGCACGACGAAATCTGGCCGGAACTTGCCAGTTTACTTTCAAACACAGGAATACAGGATTACAGTATTTTTCTGGACGAAGAAACACTGATACTTTTCGCCGTTCAAAAAATAAGTGCAGACTTTGACCATAAGTTACTGCCAAATCATCCCATTGTCAAAAAATGGTGGGCGTATATGAGCGATATCATGGAAACAAATCCTGATAATTCGCCAGTTGCTACTTCGCTAAAAGAAGTTTTTCATTTAGATTAAGGATAAAATATTTAAGAATCAATTTGTATTTTGCTAAACTAACAAACTAACCATGAACTATAAACCAACCAGAATTATAACAGTATTTGCCTTAGGATTATGTACTATGGTTAATGCCCAGAAAACAGATGCCACAGCGCCACTGCATCTAACACAGCCGGATTATCCAACGCCCTATGTGATCCCTCAAAAGGAAAATATAAAAGCAGTATTAGACAGAGTTTATAATTTTTTAGATAAAAATTCAGCTTCTAAGATTGTAGATGCCAATACTAAAGCGGTAATTACGGATTATAAAAAAAGCAATCAGGATATCATTTTCGAACCCGGTGCTTTTAGACTCACAAGTTACGAATGGGGAGTAACCTATGCAGGAATGCTTTTAGCGGCAAACGCTACAGGCGAAAAATATTTTGCTGATTATTCCAATAAAAGAATACAATTAATAACAGATATCGCTGCCAATTATAAGGAGAAAAATATCAAAGATGTCGATATGGTTAAAACGCTTCATCCGGAAGCACTAGATTTTGCAGGTGCTCTTTGTGCTGCATTTATTAAGGCCAAAAAAGAAGGATTAAAAGCCAATATTGATCCTTTGGTCAACAATTATATCGACTTTATCAGCAACAAACAATTTAGGCTAAAGGACGGAACATTAGCAAGAAACAGACCTCAGGACAATACGCTTTGGTTAGACGATATGTTTATGAGTGTTCCCGCATTGGCACAAATGGGAAGTTATACCGGAGATGTAAAATACTTTGACGATGCTGTAAAACAAGTCGATCAGTTTTCTGAGCGAATGTTCAACAGCCAGAAAGGAGTTTATATGCACGGCTGGGTCGAGTCTATGCAGGTTCATCCTCAGTTTCATTGGGCAAGAGCAAATGGGTGGGCTCTTATGACCATGGTCGAGTTATTAGAAGTGTTACCAAAAAATCATCCCGGATATCCTCAGGTTTTGTCACAATTACAAAAGCATATTGCCGGATTAATGCAGTATCAGGACGGAACTGGTTTTTGGCATCAGTTATTAGATCGAAATGATTCTTATTTAGAAACTTCGGCAACCGCCATTTATGCCTATTCGATTGCCAGAGCCATCAATCGCGGTTATGTGAATAAGATGACCTATGCTCCGGCTGTACTGTTGGCCTGGAATGCCGTAGCGTCAAAAGTAAATGATAAAGGCCAGGTAGAAGGAACCTGCGTTGGAACCGGAATGGCTTTTGATCCCGCATTCTATTACCATCGTCCTGTCAACGTTTTCGCTGCTCACGGTTATGGTCCCGTTTTACTGGCGGGTGCCGAAGTAATTTTACTTTTGAAAGAAAGCCAGTTTGAGATAAATGACAGCTCTATACAATTGAAAATACCCGGAAAAAACAATCAGGTAAAATAAAAATAAGTTAGAAGTTAAATGGAAGAAGTCAGATGTTGAAATGGTATTTTGTTAATTTATATAATAATTAACTTTTTATCATTTCACACAAACACACAGCGCCGCAAAGTTTATGGTATATAAGCTTTATGAAATTTACGGTTAAACTCTCATTTCAACCTGAAACAAAGAAAACCTGAAACAAGAATTTAACTTCTAAAATCAAACCACAAATTCATTTTAATTCCGTCATCTCCGCTTTTGATACGGATATTCGTTGGCTGACTTTGTGGTCCTTGCTGTTCCAGAGGTTTAAAATCTCTCATGGCCGGAATTTCATACATAAAAGAGATATCGCCTTCCGGAAATGCCGGTTGCGGATAACTTCCCGGGAAACTGTTTTTAGGTAAATCCGGTGTAAACAATCTCAGGAATAAATTATCAGATTCGCTGAAAACTTTAAAGGATGAAGCTCCCGCTTTTAGATTTGCTCCCAATAAATTGGCGTGATATCCTTTGAACTCAGGATAGATCAGATTTTCGAAACTTTCGCCTGTAATCGTATTGTTATACTCTTTCTCCCAAATGCCGTAAGTCGTTCCTTTAATTCTGTTTTTCCAAACATGATACGGACCTCTTCCAAACCATTTTATGCCGGTAACTTCTTTTTCGGGAAAACTGAATGTAATACCGAATGAGCTGATTTTATCTTCAAAAAAAGCACCATCAAAACCTTCTCCGCCAGAAGCGTTTTTTAAGGCGATTAATTCCATTTTAAATCTTCCGTCCGGTTCCATAATCCATTTTATAGAGGACAATCCACCTGAATAATTGACTTTGCAAACGGCTTTGTCACCTTCTTGTGACAGCTGAATGTCTTTTAGTTTCGCTTTCATCCCAATTGGGCGCGGGCCATTTGTGAGCGGAATTATATTTTTTGCATTTTTAATTGACGAAATTTCTCCCGTTGCAGCATCAAAAGTAACTGTAACGTCACTTCCTTTTAGTGTAATTTCATTTCCTGTTTTTGTTCCCGATGCTTTTGCTTTAGTATTTTGAACCGCTAAAAACTTTTCAGCATAAAATTTAGCCTTATGAATGGGCCATGTCCAGGTATAAATTTCTTTATTAAACTGATCAAAAGCCGAGATCGACAAAATATCACCTTCTGCAAAATTATTTGGAACAGCAAACTGAATTTTACGGATTTCTCCCGGATCAATACTCGGAAGCTCTATTTTTCCGGAACTTATTTCTTTAGGAACGCCATTGGTATAAAGCACATCATTATCCGATTTCAGCACTTTAAATTCCATTTTACAGGAATTCAAATTACTAAAAAGGTAATCATTCTCAATCAAAAACGATCCGTCAAAATCAGAATTTACCTGTTTAGGCTGAAACTGAATTGGTGCCCAAACCTCTTTTACGGTATAATAACTTCCTTCTCTCTCCCGATGAGGTCCCAGAATTCCATCGGCGGCAAGCGAACCTTTCGAATCAAATTTTACATCTCCCGTCCAGTCAGAGCGTTTTACAGCCTCGTCGAGCATCGCCCACATAAATCCTCCGGCAAACAACGGACTTTCTTTATAGCGGCTCCAGAAATCTTCCAGTGCGGCGCCGTGACCGTTATCATAAGTTCCGTGCATAAATTCAGTCGGAAAAAATACATTTTCACCCGCATTAAAACGGTGCATTCCTGTTAAGTAAGTAGGATAGTGGTGGGTGTCCCAGCCATTAAAATCGGCCCACGGATGAATTACGATTCTTTTTTGAGGATCATTGGCTTCAAAAATTGTATCAACATCATAATTCCATCCGCCTTCATTACCATTATCCCAAATAATTACAGAAGGATGATTGACATCACGGGTTACCATCTCTGTTACTAATTTTGTTCCCGTTTCAGTATCGTACGAGTTTTGCCAGCCCGCCAGTTCATTCAAAACAAAAAGTCCCAAAGAGTCACAAACCTGTAAAAAGTGATCGTCAGGCGGATAATGCCCACGAACCGCATTCATGTTCATATCCTTCAGTAATTTGCCGTCTAATTCACTGATGCGTTTACTTGTACTTCTGCCGCCTTCAGGCCAGAACGAATGGCGGTTGATTCCCTTCATTATAATTTTGGTACCGTTTACATAGATACCATCTTGCTTTTTAAACTCTAAAGTTCTGAAGCCAATCTTCTTGTTATATCCATGAATTACAGTTCCGTTTTGTTTTAAAACCAAATCCAGTTCATATAAATTAGGCGTTTCCGGATTCCAGGGTTTTATGTTTTTCCATTGTGCTGCAATAGTTGCTGAGGTACTTTTTGATTTAATGGGAAAAGTAAAAGTTTGAAAGTTTTCCCCATTCCAACCTTTAAGAGAAGTTTCTAAGGTGGTATTTTTTTGAATGTTTTTCAGATTAAGATCAACCGTAATTGAACCGTCCATTTTAGGATTTACAGCAATAGTACGAATATGCGTTTTAGGCGAAACTTCTAACCATACCGGACGATAAATACCGCCAAAAAGCCACCAGTCAGCTCTTCTTTCGGCCGCATTTACAGATTTATTAGCTGAATGTTTCCAAACATGAACTTCCAGAATATTTTTAGAACCAAATTTTAATAAAGATGAGATATCGTATTTGAACTCGTAAAAACCACCCTGATGAATTGCTCCGGCAAGTTTTCCGTTTATTTTTACCTCAGTATCTGTCATAGCACCGCCAAATGCAATCAGAATATCTTTGTCCTTATAAGAGGCGGGCACTTCAAATTCATATTTGTACAAACCCTCTTCTTTACTTGGTTCTTTCTGATTGAGTTCTTTGTACCAGCGTCCATACGTATATTCGCCAAAACCTTCGAGTTCCCATTGTGAGGGAACATTTATTTTAGACCAGGTTTTACTGTTATTTCCGCTGGTACAATAAAAATCCCATTGTACAGGATGTTCAAAATCCTTTCCTGAAAGATAGATCTTGTCCGTTTGCTGTGCCTCGCTGGTTTGGGTTATAAAAAGTGAAAATGCAGCAATAGTGAGATTTTGAATGGTGTTTCTGAGCATCATAATAAATAAGATTCTTTGATGGTTAGTTGCCGTCTGGTTTAGTGATTTCAAAACGGTCACTCATAGGCAGCGTCCAGCTCGAAATAAAATTGGGTTGCTTTGGGGCGTAATTGGCAGTTTCTTTTTTGATCTGTTTTTTTAACGGAATGTCAAGCTCGCGAATTCCTTTAAGAATACAAAGTGCAATTTCGTTAGCGCCAAAACTATTAAAATGAGTATTGTCGTCCAGCGCCTTTTCCTGTCCCGGAAAAGTATGGGCTGGATATTGCACAAAAGCTTTTCGCGAAGTTTCATCGCCCCACGCCTCATATAATTCCGTTGTCATTTTTGTAATATCGATCAGCGCAATATTGTTTTTTTGTGCTACTGTGCGCATTGCATCAGGAAATTCGCCGTGTGTTTCCTTCAAAGTGCCATCTTCATTGAAGAATCGGCGTTGTGTAGGCGTCACCAAAACAGCAATTGCACCTTTATCTCTTGCAGATTGTACAAATTCTGTCAATAAAGCCGAATATGACTCCCACGGACCATTTCCGGCACCTTTTATTTTCTCGTCATTGTGTCCAAATTCCACAAACAAATAATCCCCTTTTTTGATTTGAGAAAGTGTCTTTTTTAAACGATTTCCGGCTTTAAACGAACTCAGGGCAGCACCAGAATAGGCATAATTGGCAACAACAACGCTGTCGTCAAAATAGTTCGTAATAAACTGTCCCCAGGAAGCCCAGGGTTCTACATCCTGATTAGTAACCGTTGAATCTCCGGCGAGATAAACGACTGTTAGATTGTTTTTTAAAGTGATTTTTATACTTTGAACAGTAACTTCGCCTAAAAATTCAAGAGTCAGTTTGTCATCCCAATCAAGAATATCTTTTTCCCTGTCCTTAAGAGTAACGTTGAGGTTGTCATTTATTTTAGGAGTTCTCACATTAAGATTGAAAGTTGTTGTGATCGGTTTTCCTTTTATGATAGAAAGCTGATTGATCATCAATCTTCGGGATTCCGCTTTTATAGTAATATTCGATGGTTTGTCAACACTTCCCATAACTACCTCAATTTGATAATTTCCTTCAGGAACCTTTATCGAAAAGTACGTTGGTTTTGATATGAAAAAAGAGGTGGAGTTCATTTTCACATTCGAAGCCGAATTAAAATCAAAACCATATCCCCGGTTTGAATCATAAATCAACGCATTATTAATTCTTGTTCCTTTTGAAGAGCGCAGTAAAGAACCAAACTGAAACAGTAATGATTTTGTGTCATTGGTGTTAACCGCATTTAGTTTTGATACTTTTCGCAGGTCTTTTAAAGGATTGTTTTCAGGCATGGCCAATAGGAAAGCCGGCATGCATAAACACAATAATAATGTTCTGATTTTTACCAATTTACTAATTTTTAACTGATTTGATATTCAAATCTAAAGGTTCAATTTTGATATAGTATCCTGTACTATGATGTTAAAATTATTAATTTTTGTTTTTTATGATCAATATTTAATGACAATTTAATAATTGTTAAATCAGTTATGGTGAGGTGTTTTTTTAGGGTTGTTTTGTTTTTTAAGCCCTTTTATTAAAAGAATCTTTGACTTTTGATCTAATAATGAGAAATCATAAAGGATAGTACAGGATAGTTTTCTTTTTTACATTCGATTATTTTACAAAACCAAATAATCTCTGAAATAATCTAAAATTGATGAAGAGTTATCCGAGAACGAAATTGATTGGTAGGAAAGAAGTCTTCCGGTTTTGAAATTACCAATCGATTTGTAAAGTGGTTTTAGTGAACGAAATTATATTGCCTGATGCTATTGCAATGTATTAAATGCAAATAGCGGAGTGGCTTTTAAAAATAAGTTGTTTAAGTTTTTATAAGTTTGTTTAAGACAAAAGTGGTTTTTTGTAATCTGACGTTTGATAGTTTTCAAACGTTAGATTTTTTTTTAGAATGCAATAAGTAATTTGATTTTTATATCCTTACAAATAATAAAACGTGAAATTTATTTCAAGAATTTTAGCGCAAAAGAGAACTTCCTGTTGCGAATATATTTCTTAGGAACGTTGCTGCGGATAATGTTTTCGCAGAAAAATAAATTCATGAAAATGTTATTAATTTTGTCCATGAAAATTGATTGTAATCCTAAAATAAATACAACTATACTATTTCCTGAATAAACAGTTAAATACTAAAAATCAGAGTTGTTTTACTTTCAGCGAAAAGTCACTTTCGTATAAAATGTTTTTTTATATTTATCTTTTTGTAAAGCTTAAATTGGGATCTTCATTTCTTAACTGAACTATAAGTTAGTTTCCTTTCAATAAATTAATACTTACTGTAGCAATATCAGCATCTGGAAATCGTCTAAAAATCGATGGATCCGGAAATAGCCCCGCTTCTGCAGCAATACTATTAAAGACATCTATTTCAACAATATACTGATCAGAAAAACCATGAGTTGCGTCATAAGCCGTTGCGGCAGTTTTTCCCAAATTATGCGCTGTAAGTTTTGGATCTACAGTATGCAATTCAATCAACAGCAAACCAAACTTAGACACATATGGCGACCATTTTAGTAAATGTTCTAATAGATTATCTTCTACCAGATTGTTGCTGATTCGTTCTCCCCGATAGGCAAATGCACCGGTAGATTTACTAATTCTATTTTTATTGATACGTTTGGGTTCTTCCCAAATTCTATTGTGATCCAGAAAGGTCCTAACGTTAAGCAAATCTTTCAGGTCAATATTATAATTTTCTTTCAGGTCGTCTGAAAGTACATCAGGACGTCCGATATCTCCCCAGATTACCTTTGCCCAAATATCGGCCTTGATGAGGTTAGCTCTCGTTACTTTTAAAGCAGCTTGATTATAATCTGCACCAACCAGAAACAAAGGATATTCATCTAGCATTTTTCCTCTTAAAGTTTGCCTGTCGATTACTTCAAAAATATGCTGTAGGAAAGCCCCATTACCACAACCCATATCCAGAATTCCTTTGGGTTGTTCTTCAATGGGCAGGCTAAAGAGCCTCACGATAATTTCGTCTACAATTTTAAAATAAGTATCGTGCGCACCGCCGCTTCCCCAGACATTCATCTCACGATCAACATGAATTTCGTTTTCACCATTGGTAATCATTCTTAGAATAGCCGGATCGCCAAAAATTAATTCTTCAATTTTGGCAAAGGTGGGCAAATAAGAAACTGTAACTCCATAAGCACTGGCTCTTTTTGCATAAAATAAACCAGTCTCAGTAAATTGATAATTACCATTTTTCTTCAGGAACCATCCAAGGTGGACAAAGAAATCCAGTATTTTTTTAAATTGTTCAGGAGATTTATGAAACTCTTCAGGTTTGAAAGAAGTCTCCATGAAATATTTATGAAACATACCGTTCATTGCCAGATGCACGATCGTTGGTCCAATCAAATAACCCTCGATATGTTTTAAAATCTGATCTTGAATACTACTTTTTAGAGGATCTGCAGAGCGCTCAATTCCGTAATTTTTTTTATATTTTTCAAAAATAAGATTGAGCTTTTCAAAAGGTGCATCCTCAAAAAGGCGCGGATGAAACTGAGTAGAAAAATGGAGTAAATCAACGACATCTTCATACAGATAAAACATTGAAAAAGCTGTTTCTGTCCTCTCATTTACTGAGATCACAATTTCCTGTGTACTGTTATTGACTTCGTAATCCAGAAATCCCTGAGAGGCTAAGATCCTCAAGCCAACATTCAGGTAACCTTCATTGGCTTTAAAAACAGTTGTAAGCTCCGCTAATTCAAATTGTTTTTTGCTTAGAATAAAATCTAAAACACCATTGTTTTTCAATGCGATTGCTACTGGAGCAACAGCTAATCCATCGAGATGTCTAAAAATAGAACCGCGGAGTTGTGATTTATCAGTCATAGGAAGTGATGATGGTTTATTCAAAAATAGTGATTTTTTAAACGAAGACGATATCAATTCTATTTTTGTGTACTATAAAATTTCTTGAGGTTGTGAAGGTATTGTTTGTGCAAAAGGGATTAATAAAAAAAGCCTGTAAACAATAAGTTTACAGGCTTTTTTGTGGAGTCGCCGGTTCTTGAACTTATTATGATATATTTTGCTGTTAATTAATATTTATCTCTATAAATGCCTTGTAAACAATGGAATGTTTATATTTGTTATGATAAAGTAATTATAACGAATTATAACAAAAACGGCAACGAAAACGGCAACTGGTCATTTTTTGACAAAAATGGCAACGAAAACGGCAACGATTTTGACCTCAAATCCTCCTCAAAATGAAGTACACTTTTAAACTTAAAGAACCCAATTCAGAGAAAGAAACATTAATCCTGTTTACTTGTAGTTTTAAAGAGGAGAATAAAAAGTTCGTTTACTCAACTGGAGAATCTATACTCCCAAAGTATTGGGATAAGGAAAATAAATTTCCGTTTATTTCGGGGAGTAAAAAGGGAAAGACAGCTGAGACCATCAAACGGCAATTAAACCGCTATTCTGATTTGCTTCTTGAAACTTACAGTCTTTATAAAAGAATTGGAGAGACTTTGACTTCAACTATTTTAAAAAAAGTATTCGACGAGGAGTTTAAAAAGACAGTTTCTGGAAAGAATGTTTTTTTTGATGCTTTCGATGAATTTATGGCAGAAAAGAAAAAGCAACAAGCATGGGCGAAAGCGACAGTAAAGAGATATGATAATATCAAGAACATACTCAAAAACTTTGAGAAAGTCAGGAAATACAAGCTTACTTACAGCAGGATAAACAAAACGTTTCATGACGAGTTTACTTCCTATTGTATGGGAGATTTGAAGCATATCAATAATACTTACGCAAGAAATTTGACTTTGTTTAAGTCCTTTATGTATTGGTCATTTGAAAAGAAATACACATTCAACAATGCATTTATAGGATTTAAGAAAGTTCCAAAAGTTATCACTAATCAAATTGCATTGACTATTGAAGATCTTAACAACTTAATGCAACATAAGTTTAAAACAGAAAGTTTGGAGCGAGTTAGGGATGTTTTTGTTTTTGCTTGTGTTACAGGAATGCGCTTTGGAGAATTGTCTTTAATTTCAAAAAGTAATGTTTCAGAAAAATGCATTATGCTTAAAGAAGATAAAGATGAAACAAAGGAAGCAAGGGAAATACCATTAACAAATATATCGAGATATATTTTGCTGAAATATGACTATAAATTGCCTCTTATTGCGAACCAAAAGCAGAACAAGTATATTAAAGATTGTTTTCAAGAAATGAAATACACTAACATGGTGCAAAAAGTAACAACGAAAGGAAAAGAGAATATCAAAGAAGATATGTTTTTTTATGATAGAATAAGTACACATACAGCTCGTCGAACATTTATTACTATGATGAAAAGACAAGGTAAAAGTGATAAGCTTATTGCTTCTATAACGGGACATAATGATATGAAAACTTTAAATCAATATTATCAGGTTAATGATGATGAAAAAAAAGAAGCAATGGATGAAGTTTTCAATGTTGAATTAAAAATGAAAATTGTATAATAATGAGAAACACAAAACTTTACAATAAACTACAATCAAAAATGATTAATTTAATGACTTTCAAAAAAAAATCTGATGAAGATGCTTTTAGAATGGGAATGATAATGATTATAATTGCTGTACAGTTTTCANNACGAAATATAGTTCACTTATTATTATAATTCCTGCTTCAATTTTAGGATTAAAATTTCTTGAGCTTTTATTTCAAAATTTTGAAAAGAAAAATAATATTGTAGATGATGAAATTAAGACTTTACCAAATCAAAATTGTAGTCATCAGGACAATCTAATGATGGAGCTTTTTGAGATATTTTCTGAAAAGGAAATTTATAAAAAAGGAAAAGGAAATTTTGGATTAGAACGTTATAGCTTTGAGAGTAAAACACAATTGGCAGTAATATTGTGTGTTATAAAATTTGATTCTCATAAACATAAGTTCTCTAATCTACCACAAAATAAATTTTTACTGACGTTTAAAGAAAATTTTAAAAATGGATTTTCATTAGGAGATAAAGAATTCAAAGATAAAATTGACTTTACAGAATCTTTTTTTTCAAGTATAAAAAAAGATCTTTTCGAATTTGATAAAATGAATAATAATATTCTTCGATTGAACCAGAATTCACAATACTATCAACTGTATAATGATTTTTTAAAAATTCTCATAACTAAAGATATATAACATATTAGCAGATAGCCACTTTATCTTACTTTATTATACTTTATAAAGTAAACTCAACTATAATAAGCCATAACATTGTCGAAATATTAATCGAGTATTAATCGAATATTAAACGACAACATTATGCAAAATCCGTTCGAAACAATTCAATTAGAATTGAAGGAATTAAAAGGTTTAGTTACTCAGCTACTTACTGAACCTAAAGAAGACTTATCTCAAAAAAAGTATACTTTAAAACAAGCAGCTGCACTCTTTAATGTAGATACTCAAACGATTAGTAACTATATTAAAAAAGGGAACATAAAAGCCGAACAAATAGGTGCGCGCACTCGCATTTTGATTCCTCACCATGAATTGTATGATTCTCTGAATCAAATCAAATCTTTAAAATATAAAAGACAAGCATAGAAACTGTGATTTCTAAGCTTGTCTTTTTTTGTTTAATCTAAAATCATTTTTTATGGAAAATAAAAACAACCGATTAGTTATTTTACTAATCATCTTTTCGATTCTTGCTCTATACCAAGTTTTCTTGTTCAGCTATTCGACTTACCCGTTAATAAAATCTTTAGTAATGATATTAAATAGTCTAGTTATTCTTTTCTATTCCAAGGCAATAACCAATAATCTTCAAGAAAAATAGTAAAAAAAAAGCATCACAATTCTGCCAAATTGTAACGCTTCAATAACTCATTGTATACCACAAATATACAAAAAAACTCATTGTATATGAAAGACAAATACATCAGGGTTGGAACAACTTATTTCAAAAAATCTCTTTTTCCTACCCTTTCAGGAGATAGTATTGAAATACTCATTCCATGGAGTCCTGAACTTTTAAGACAAGATTTTGGAAAAAATATCCTTTCAGAGATTGAAATATATGATGGTTTCATCTGTATTCCTGAAAATCGTCATGAATTCTTTAAGAAAAGAGTTCAAGATTATTACAACACATATCATGCAATTAGCAAAAAACCTGTTGAAGGAGACATAAGTAATACCTTAAATTTTATAGAACATATTTTCGGAGAACAAAAAGAACTAGGAATTGATTATTTACAGCTTCTATATCTCAATCCTACACAGTTTTTGCCCATACTCTGTCTTGTTAGTATAGAGAGAGAAACCGGCAAGAGTACGATGCTAAAATGGCTTAAAGAAATTTTCGAATACAATATGACCTTTTTAACCAATAGTGATTTTACCTCACAATTTAACAGTGATTGGACAAATCGGTTAATTATTGCAGTTGACGAGGTATTGTTTAAAACTGATGAGCTGACAGAGAGAATAAAATACTTGTCTACTACTAATACTCATAAAACTGAGGCTAAGGGAAAAGATAAAAGAGAGGCTAATTTCTTTGGGAAATTTATACTGTGTTCTAATAATGAAAGCTCATTCATAAAGGTAGATAAGGAAGAAACAAGGTTTTGGGTAAGAAAAATTGAAAAACACGAAAAAGAAGATGTTGATTTTTTAAGCAAGCTAATGAGCGAAATCCCTGCTTTTCTACACTTCATATCAAATCGAAAAATTTCTACTGGAAATAACTCGAGAATGTGGTTTACTCCACAACAGATAAAAACTAAAGCATTAGAGAAATTAGTGAAATTCAATTCTAATAAAATAGAAATTGAATTAGCAAATGTTTTGATTAATACGATGGATAGCCTAGATGTTGAAATCATACAATTCTGCTTTTCTGATTTATTGAATTTTCTAAACAAGTTCAAAATCAAACACGATGCTAATGAAATAAAAAAAATCATTCGCAATGACTGGAAGCTACAGCAACAATCTAATTCAAATCAATATCAAAAAATCACTATTACTAATGATTTAGATTTTTATCAAAATTCGAGTAAAGGAAGATACTATACTGTTTCTAGAGAATTTCTATTGAAAGATTTCGATGATTTGATGACAAAGGGAGATTAACCCCTTATTCGTAACCTTTTACATTGTCATCAGTTTGTCATCAAAAAAAATAGTGATGACAAGTAAATGATGAAACATTATAAACAATGATGAATTGATGATAAAATGATGATTCAATATTCCTAGAGTACATAAAGGTTAAGGACTGTTTGTCATCAATTCATCACTTTTTGAAAGATTTTTAAACCTAGAAAAATTAAAGCTATGAACACTACTCAAGCAAAAGAAATATCAATAGAAAAAGTATTATACCGAATGGGAATTCATCCACAAAAAACAAACGGTTCACAAGTTTGGTTTTTAAGCCCATTTAGTAAAGAGCGTACGCCATCATTTAAGATTGATACCATAAAGAATAGATGGTATTGTCATTCAAGCGGTTTTGGAGGCAATACCCTTGATTTTGTCATAAAACATTCACGCTGTACTGTTAGTGATGCTTTAACTTATTTAAGTGATTTTAATTTAGTTTCTCCTTTTTTATTTCAAAAGCAAAATAATGAACAAAATAAAGTCAGTTGTAATGAAAGAAATATAGGAATAACAGAAATAAGTGATTTGAAAAATTACAATTTAAAAAAGTACTTAATAGGGCGTGGTATTTCGAGTAAAAATTGGAATTACCTAAAAGAAGTAAAATTTACAATCGACACAAAACATTTATATGCTATCGGATTCGAGAATCAATCAAAGGGGTTTGAACTACGCAATAGCTTCTATAAAGGGTCTATTTTAAAGAAAGATATAACTCTGATAAAATCTCCTAATAAATCAGATATCATTTTGCTGTTTGAAGGCTTTATGGACTTTTTAAGCTATGCCGAAATGAATCCAAAATTTGAGGAAAACATATTGGTTTTAAACTCAATCGCTTTATTAGAAAAAGCAAAATTAGAGTTAAAAGGCTATAATGAAATCAAGGTCTTTTTTGACAGAGACAATGCTGGTTTCAGAGCTACAAAATCAATTTTAGAAACGTTTCCAAATGCGAAGGATTCTTCCCAAGTCTATAGCAATTTTAAGGATTACAACGAATGGTTCACAGCCTACGGCATGGAAGTTAACCAAACTGTTTCAAAGATTTAACCCAATTTATACGCGCATAGTGATATACGCAAAGTTTAGAATTTCAAGATGTGTTTTCCGCTAGCGCTACAAACATTCTTGCATTCTCTCCCGATGGTCGCCAATGAAAAACACAACAATTAAAAATTATGATTATGAGCCAAGCAAGAACAAAAATTATAATGTTTAGGACTACAACCATTGAGAAAAAAATCATTGAAAAAAAAGCGAAAGGTAGAAAAATGAATACCGCTAGTTTTTGCAGAATGGTAGCCTTAGAACGTAAAAATAAATCTGTTTTTACTGAGGAAGAATTAAAAGCTTTTGAGAATCTGCATTACATACGAAATGGTTTTGTCAAAATTAATAACCTTCTAAAAGATAAAGATTCTTTGTTTGCCTCTGAAGTAATGAAAACGGTTAAACAAACTGATTCAGTTTTAAAAATTTTTAGTGATGGTAGGCAAAGCTAAAAGCATCGGACACACATCAAATGCAATTGACTATGGAAAAGACAAATTGAATGCCGAAGAAATCACTAGGCACAATGTAATTGGTAGTACTGGATTAGAAATTGAAAATGAGTTTAAGGTATATCAAAATCTAAATTCTAATACGAGACTAAATACTATCTCAGTTGTACTAAGTCCAGAGCCTGAAGACGGAAAAAAATTAACAAACGAAGATTTTAAGCAAATCACCGAAAGTTATCTTGAAAAGATGAATTTAAAAGAGCACCAGCATATTGCCTACGTTCATAAAGATAGAGACCACAACCATTTACATATATATGTAAACCGAATTGACAACAAAGGCAATGCCTATAATGACTCCTTTATCGGGAAAAAGACTTCTCAAAAAGCTAATGAAATAGCGAAAGAAAAAGGATTGATTTCAGCAAGGGACAAGATGTTTCAAAACATTGAAAAAAACAGAAATGAGCTAAAAGAAATCAAAGCGGAAATCTATAAAAAGCATCAGGAAGTTTTAAAGCAAAATCCTCAAAGCTTTCAAGATTATATCAAACAAATGGATTTGAAAGGATTAGAAGTAAAACCAACCATAAATAGACAAGGGCAGATTCAAGGTTTCAGGATTACAGATAAGGAGACACAAAAGGATTTTAAAGCAAGCGAAATACATCGCTCTATGTCAGGTAGCAATTTAATAAAAAGCGGTCTAAGAAACGACTTAAATCATAATCTCGATACTACTCTGAAACGTACACAGGGTAAGCAGATATCAAAAAGCCATTCCAATAAAAACTTAGCCAACACAATTCCGAAAGAAATTAAAAACCAAGTAAATCAATTAAGCAGAAATGGAACTAAATCAGTTGCTCAGGTATTAGGAAAGCAAAAAATAACGAAACAAGAATTTAAATACCTGAAAACAGTTCTTAAACCAATGGCAGAAATTGAACTAAAAAATACTGAGAAAGAACGTTTAGAGTCAATTTCAAAAGACATTGAATATGCAAAAAATCTTCAAAAAATTGAAGATGCTGAAATAATAAAACCAAACAACAATTTAAAATTAGAATTAGATCGATGAAAAATATAGAAATAGTGGCAGAAATTATCGCAGATGAAACAAAAAAACTAGAAAAACTGGTTTCTGAGCAGTCAAATTTAGTTAAGGAGTTTTCAATCTGCATGGAAAAGGCATTAGAAATGGAAATTCAGCCAAAAACCGAACGCTTAGAGGAGGTTATCGCACACTGGAATCTATTATTCACACGGCAAAAGAATCAAATTCAAGAGTTGCAAAACACTCAGAGGGAGGAAAACAAAAAGCAAAGATTAGGAACATACATTTTACTGATTTTGACAATAATCTTACTGATTTCAATACTACTACTATTAACATTTAAAAGAATATAATTATGAGTCATGGACCAACCGTTGGAGAAATGAATACTGAAATTGGTATTCTTCTCCGTATTTTAAAATTCATCTTACTTTTTACTATAATATCAACAGTAATACTTTTAGAAACTCATCTGCTTGTGTTTTCCGTAACTAATTTGTGGACTGATTCTTATAATTTTCAATTAAAGGAATTAAAGCCAAATTACTTTGCAAATGGATATAATAACTTCTTGTATCTGTTTTCAAAATTTGTAGCTAGTAAGATGCCATATTTGGCAAACTTTGGAGTGATATTATGCATTCCCTCGATCGTTTATGTTTCATTTTATCATGCGAAACAAAAGCGATTTCCTAGAATAATTATTAGCACTTTAATCAATAACATTTTAATAGTCTTTTTAATTGCTTTATTAGGAAAATTATTAAGCACACTTATTGGAAATTTTGGAGCAATAATCTGTCTAACTCCTATTCTATATACGGTTTATCTACTAAAATTTAAGAATAGAACCAAACAGAATCAAACCGAGAAATTTGATAAAATAAAAAAGTCCGAAAAAGAAGATTCTTTCACGTTTAAAACAAATCAAGGCTTGATAACCTTAGATAATCCGTACAGGGGAATCTATATTCAAGGCGGAGCAGGTTCAGGAAAATCAGCGAGTATTTTCGAGCCAATTATTCAACAGATTGGAGAAAAAGGATTTACAGGAATACTATACGATTTCAAAAGCCCAGAATTGACCGATAAAGTTTATTTGAGTTTTGAAAACACTTCAATTAAAGTAAAGAATATTGATTTTAAGCATCCTTTATTGAGTGACAGAGTAAATCCTATACATCCAAAATATTTGACCAAAATTGCGATAGCAAATGAGTACAGTCAGGTCATTGTCAACAATCTTTTGCCTGAATCAATTAAGAAAATGGATTTTTGGCTTGGTAGTGCCAAGAATATTTTAGTATCTGTCATTTGGTGGTTAAGACAAAAGCATCCCGATATATGTACGCTTCCACATGTGATATCATTTATAGTACAAACCCCATTTGATGTTTTAGTACAAAAGATATCGGAAGACCCTGAAGCAAGAGGTATGTTAGCTGCATTACAAGAATCTATTGATAGAAATGCAGACCGTACAATTGCGGGAATGCTTGCAACCCTTCAAAATGCTTTATCTATTCTTAATGCTCCTGATATCTTTTGGCTCATGTCAAGCAACGATGTTGATTTGCATTTGAATAATAAAGACAATTTAACATTCTTATGTTTAGGAAATGACAGTACACTCCCAACTATTTATACACCAGCAATCTCACTAATTATTTCCGTAGCCCTTAGGCAAATGAATCAACCGAATCAGCAAAAATCAGTTGTCTTATTAGACGAAGCTCCAACAATTTTTATCCCAAATATTGAACAAATTCCTGCTACTGCAAGGAGCAATAAAATCGCTACAATATTTGGAGTTCAAGATTATGCTCAATTGGCTGATAAATATGGTGAGGGAAAAGCACAGGTTATTATTTCAAACTTAGGGAATCAATTCTTCGGAAGAACTACGAATTACAAAACTGCTGAAATGGTTCAAAATCTATTCAGTAAAAAGGATGAAGCATTTACATCTAAGAGTACAGGTGATGGTACAAGTGGAAAGTTTATACACCTAGGAAGTAATACCAGTTCAGGAACTAGCGAAAACATACAGGAACGAAATCGTGTAAAGATTAGTGATATAGTCAATTTAGCACAAGGAGAGTTCTACGGTATTATAGCTGAAGGAAGTCCACGAGAATTTTTAAAAACTCAATTTTTAAGAGACGAGATACAAGGGAAATATATCAATCAGAAGCTACCAATAAGCGATAGCATGATGCAAGAGAACTACTATAAAATCATTGCAGAATGCAAAGAAATTATATCAAGTTAAAAACAATTATTCAAAATCAATTTTTATAAATTAAAATCAATTACAAATGAAAAAAACTAAATTATTTCTTGGGGTATTATTACTATCAGCTTTTACGAAAGGCTATTCCCAAACCTACAAAAATGCTTTTGGTGTTAGCATTGGGGCAACACAGGACGGTTATGGTGTAATGTTAAGTCATAATTTCTTTATTCACGGAGACAACTCAATTTCGGCTTCTATTCTTGCAACAGATGCTAAATACAAAATCGGAGAAGATAAAATAGGTTACAACGACATTACTCTTAATTTGGGATATTCTGTCCCCTTGTATCTTACTCAAAACAGAAAATTCGGGATTGTCTTAGGGAGCGGTGTAGTACTTGGCTACGAAATAGTCAACGATAATAAAGACTTGAATTTAAGCAATGGAAGTTTGATTTTGGATGAATCAAAATTCATTTATGGGGCTTATGCGGGATTAGACTTTGACTACCTTATTAATGATAGAACAACGTTTTTTATAAAAGTAAACGAGTATTATCACGCTAATTCCGATTTGGGAAAATTTGTTCCGTTTGCAGGAATTGGACTTAGATATTATACCAATTAAATAGATTAAATAAACAATATAATTATATATAATAAAGATGAAAAAAAATATTAGAAAAATCGGAATGTTAATGATAATATTTTCTTTAATGGCTTGCACCAAAGAAGTAGATGTTTTAGAGCCAAAACTAGCAGGCTCTTACAAAATTGAATCAATTATAACAGATTTACCTGTTGATTTAGACAACGATGGAGTTGCTAATACAGATATGAGTAAAGAAAAAGACCGTGGCTATTGTCGTTTTGATGATACTTTTTCATTTAACAATGGTAACAAAGGAATTTGGGCTGATGGTTCTGATATTTGTAGCAATGCCTTAGAGCCTTCTGACGATTATTTTAATTACATCTATGACAAGGCAAAAAAAACTATTTCTATGGAAATATTTCACAAAGGAGAAAAAGAAAGTGAGCTTTTAGAACTTACTGATGTTTTTGTCAGCTACAAGGACGGAAGACAAACACTTAAATTTAGTTTCTACGACGAACGTTATACTAACAGAATAGTAACGTACTATCTTGTATCTGAATAAGTAAACGAACATAAACAATTAAAAACATGGATTTATACTTTGTAAAAATATTAGACCAACAAAAAATAAAAGTTGGCATTTCAGAGAATGCAAAAAAAAGAATAGTGACTATTCAAAATGCTGGAGGCTATCCTGATAATCAGATTTATTCAAATATTTTTCATGATTCTGGTCAATTTGAAAGCACCTTAAAAGTGTTGTTCAAGGACTATCAAATCAAAGGAGAGTGGTTTGAATACAAAGGGCTTGTAGAATTTTTTCATAAAAAAATTCAGTTTGAAAATAAAATAGATTTGAATATGATTCGCACTCTGCCAAAAAAGTTCCTCAATTCAATAGATTTTAATCTAGATAAAGAAAGTCAGAAAATAGAAAAAACTATACAAAAACAACAATCTGACAAAGAGAGATTGGTAATAAAAGGTGATATTTTTAATTTATCAAAAGAGGAACTAGAAATGATAAAAAAAGGAGAAACAGTATATTTATATGACAATTTTGTTGACTTCTTTCACGGAAAGACTTTCATTACTTGGGAGTTTGAAGATAAACGGCATATTGTACAAGCTTTTTTAAAAAAACTAGGCGTAGAATTTAAGCGGTTATAAAAGAGACGGATTCTCTGAATATTGTAATATTCTTGTAATCTTTAGGTCTTAAATTATTGGCACTTTAGACATTGAAAAAAATAATTAAAAAAATAAAACAATGAGTAGTATCACATTAACAGAACTTTACTCTTTATTGTCTGAAAAAGTAGGGAAAGAAACAGCTTTAAGTTTGACTTCTTACATTGAACGAAAAATAGACAAAGAAGTAGAGCAAAATAGGAGCGACTTAGTAACTAAGAAAGAATTAGAAAAACGATTAAGATGGATGCTAGGCATATTTATTATCGTTTCATTAATGATATTTGGTTTATTTATTGCCATTTTATTAAAATAAAATTTAAAGTCCTGCTTCGGTAGGATTTTTTTGCTTGAACTACTAATTTTTAAAGTAATTAAAAGAATCATTTATGAAATGGGAAGCAATAGAAACCGAAGAAGATTACAATAAAGCTGTAATACGAGCTATTGAGATTTTTCACGCTGAACCAAATACACCTGAAGATGATGAACTAGGAATTTTATGTTTATTAATTAAAGATTATGAAGACAGACATTATCTAATACTTGAATTAGATGTTCTAGAAAATATTAAAAAGGGATTGGAGGAAATGAAACAATCTAAAAAAGGTAATTTGAAAACTACTCCTGCTAAAGATTTTTTGAATGAGTTATGAAACTGTGCAATCCTTAAAAACTGAAAAAGATGTTAAATAAAGAATTTGAAGTAGCTGAAAAAAGAATGAATGAGATATTAAACATAGCTACCCAAAAAGGTGGTTTTGCTTTTTTAACCCCTGATGAAGATTTAGAATTGGATAAAGTTTCTAGTATAGTTAAGAGTTACGAAGACGTACATCTTATTATTGGTACACCTCAAACAATGTATAATAAAATAAAACCAAACATTGCATTTATTGAAATAGGTAATGATGGAACTTATGGCGTGTATATTGAAAATAGTACATTAAATTACGGAATTCATGGAACTGGGAAAACTATAAAAGAAGCTATAGAAGATTTTTTTAATTCATATAAGGAAATGAAAGAATTTTACAATGAAAAGGGGAAAGAGTTTATCGAAGCAACTTTTGAGTTTAAGTACGATGTGGCTTCTTTTCTAGAGTATTATGGAAAGAATTGTTTACGTAGATAAGTAAATAACGTGAAAAGCCGTTCCGGATCTTTTCTTCAGAAGTACAAAATAACGTGAAAACGAGAACCAGGAATGAGCTGCAGAAATGCAAAATAACGTGAAAACAGAAAAAGCGCTTACAGCTGGCCAATTAAAAATAACGTGAAAATTAAAACTTGCACATTTGCACTTGTACTTTAAGATAAAAAAAATTGTAGCGTTCAAAATCTTAACTATATTTGCCATATATTGGCAAGTGTAATTTTAGCAAGTATTAATTATGGCAACATTTGGAGAGTTTTTGAGAGGGGAGAGAAATAAGAGAGGATTGAATCAAAGTGAATTTGGACAGTCTTTCGGTATTATTATGACTGAGATTTCTAAAATAGAAACAGGAAAGAAAAAATTTCCGTTTGCAAGTCTTGAATCACTTGCTGAATTTTTAGAGAAAGACTATTTAGAGTTAAAAAATTTATATGTTGCTGACAAGTTGGTTGAAGAAGCTCATAAATACAACTGTTCAGATGCTGTTTTTGCTGTAGCAGAAAACCAATCAAAATATTTAAAAAATAAGAATGTTAAACAAGGTGAACTAAAATTCTAATAAATATGGATAATAAGAAACTTATACTCTCATTAGGATTTACACCTAAAGAAAATACCGTTGGGATTTTTCGAAAAAAATACTCTAACTCAAATAATTATGCTATTGAAATTGATTTTGAAAAAGAAATTATCAATTTTGGTAATAAAATAAAAGGAGAAAGTAAAACTACTCAAAATTTCTCTCAAGCTGAAAACTGGGTTGTTGTAGAATGTGTGGACAGATTACTGGAAAAGGGATATCAGCCTCAAAATATTACTTTAGAAAAAACTTGGAAAACTGGACACGGTACAAGTGGAAGATTAGATATTTTGATTTCTAAAGAGGATAATTCTGCCTATTTAATGATTGAATGCAAGACTTGGGGAGCTGAGTTTGAGAAAGAGCTTAAAAATTTAGAAAAAAACGGAGGTCAACTATTTACTTATTTTCAACAAGACAAAAATGCTGATGTTCTAATGCTATATGCTTCAAAATTAGACGGTAAAAAGGTTGAGTATAAAAATACAATTGTAAAAATTGAAGAAGATTATCGCCAAGCGGGAAATGTGAAAGATTTCTTTGAGCGTTGGAATAAACTACCAAAGACAAATGGCGTTTTTGATAGTTGGGTATCGCCTTATGAATTTCAAAGTAAGGCATTAACCAAAAATGATTTAAAAGTATTAAGGCAAGAAGACAGTAGTTTTATTTTCAATCGTTTCTTGGAAATATTAAGACATAATGTCGTTTCTGATAAGCCTAACGCTTTCAATAAAATATTTACACTTTTCCTCTGTAAAATTGTTGATGAAAACAGAAATACAAGTGATCAATTGCATTTCCAGTGGCTTGAAGGAGAAGATGATCATATTTCATTTCAAAAAAGACTAACTGATCTGTATAATAGAGGAATGCTTGAGCTTTTGGAAAAGAAGGTTACGGATGTAAGTGACAGCGAATTTGATAAGCAATTTTTACAAGTTGAATCTCAATACAAAGATAAATTCAAAGAAATTTTAACTGAAATACGTCTTAAAAAGAACAATGAATTTGCAATTAAGGAAGTATATGATGATGCTTCTTTTGAGGAAAATGCAAAGGTAGTAAAAGAAGTGGTGGAACTACTTCAAGTATATCAAATACGCTATAATTACCGCCAACAGTTTTTAAGTGACTTTTTTGAATTACTTTTGACGACAGGATTGAAACAAGAATCTGGGCAGTTTTTTACACCAGTTCCTATTGCTCGATTTATAATTAAAAGTTTGCCGTTTCAAGAAATTACAGCTCAAAAAATTGAGGTTGGAAATAAAAATGACTTGCTACCGACAATAATTGATTATGCGGCAGGAAGTGGTCATTTTATCACAGAGTCAATGGAAGTAGTTCAAAATTACATTGACGGCCTAGATGAAAGTTCTTTTAGTCCTACTACCAAAAGAGCTATTGAAAAATGGAAAGTTGACCAATTTGATTGGGCGGAGTCTTACGTTTATGGTATTGAAAAAGATTATCGACTTGTAAAAACAGCAAAAGTAAGTTGTTATTTACACGGAGATGGTTTGGCTAAAGTCATTCACGGAGATGGTTTGGGTGATTTTGGAACTTCAAAAGAGTTTAAGGATTTATTGAAGGAGACCGACAAAACCTATCCGCAAGACAACAAGCAATTTGATGTTATAATCTCAAATCCACCTTATTCAGTTTCTGCTTTCAAGGGTTTGATGGATGAAGAAAAATCTAGGCTTGCATTTGATTTATACAATAGATTAACCGATCAAAGTTCTGAAATAGAATGTTTGTTTATTGAACGTACCAAACAACTATTAAAAGACGGAGGTGTTGCAGGAATCATTTTGCCAAGTAGTATTTTGAGTAATACTGGTATTTATACCCAGACAAGAGAAATCCTTTTAAAGTATTTTGAAATATTAGGTATTGCCGAATTAGGTTCCAATACTTTTATGGCTACAGGAACAAATACCGTAACGTTGTTTTTAAGACGCAGAAATAATGCAGATGCATATAATATAGAAGAAGCGATTAAAAAGTGTTTTGTAAACTTGCAAGATGTAACTATAAACGGCATTGAAAAACCGCTTAAAAAATATGTAGCTCACGTTTGGGACTCCATTTCATTCGAAGATTATAAAACACTGTTGCATAGATCGCCTAATAAGAACGTCGAGCAACACGAAATTTATAAGGAATATATCAAGAAAATAAAAGCCAAAAACGAACAGGAACTTTGGACTGCTATTTTAGCTATCGAGCAAGATAAATTGCTTTATTTTATTTTGGCTTATCCTCAAAAATTAGTATTAGTAAAAACAGGCGAAAAAAACGAAGAAAAACGATTTCTCGGTTACGAATTTAGTAACCGTAGAGGTAGTGAAGGTATTCACGCCATACAGCGAAGTAAAAGTATAGATGAATGTACTCAATTGTTTGATGCCGATAGTTTTACTAATGCCGAAAAAGCGAGCACTTATATTTATAAAGCGTTTTTAGGGGAGTTTGATTTACAGTTTCCAGAAAATTTACAAAAAAATCTTAGCTATCATAATTTGGTAGATATGTTTACGTTTGACCGTGTGGACTTTGAAAAAAATATTTCGCTGTCCGTTAAAAAAAAAGTAAAAATTGAAAGTAAATGGGATGTGAGATCTCTTAAAGAATTTGTTGATCTTCAAAATGGATTTGCTTTTAAAAGTTCTGATTATATTGAAAAATCAGACACATTGAATTTTAGACAAGCGAATATTAGACTTGGAGGTGTTTTAGATTTAGAATATAAAAAAACATTTCTTCCCGATGATTTTCAAAGAAAATATAAAGACTACCTTTTATGTGATAATGATGTGATTATAGCAATGACCGATATGAATAGTGAATTAAATTTACTTGCAATACCTACGGTTTTTAAAAATAATACAGGTAATAGTTTTTTATTAAACCAGCGAGTAGGTAAGTTTATTAATTTTGATTTAAAGGTTATCTCTCCCAATTATTTAAATATAATTTTAAAATCAAGTATTAGTCGAGAACAGCTTAAACGATTAGGTTTTGGAAGTGTTCAATATAACATATCAAAAACTGATTTATTGGATTTTAAAATTCCAGTACCACCGCTTAAAATTCAAGAAAAAATAGTTTCTGAAATTGAAGTGTTGGAAATGCAAGAGCAAAAAGCGAATGAAAGAATCTCAGAATTAAGAGAAAATATTAAAAACATAATTGGTGCAGTTAAGGGAGATAGTAAAAAACTGCGTGATTTATGTGATTTTTCTAGTAAAAGGATTAGTTCCTCGTTATTAACTTCAAAAAATTATATTGGAGTTGATAATATGTTACAAAATATGGCAGGTAAAATTGATTCTAATTTTGTACCAGATGCTGGAACGTCAACAGCGTATAACATTGGAGATGTTTTATTGTCTAATATTAGACCGTATTTAAAAAAGATATGGTTTGCAGATAATGATGGAGGTAGTTCAAATGATGTGTTAGTATTCCAAGCAGCATCTGAAAATATTGATTCGAAATACATCTATTATACTTTAAAACAAGATGAGTTTTTTGACTATGAAATGCAAAAACCCAAAGGTTTGAAAATGCCAAGAGGTGACAAGCAACACATTATGGATTATAGAATAGCTCTACCTTGTTTAGCTGAACAGCAAGCTATTGTTACTCAAGTTGACAAAATTGAAGATAAAATAACTGATTTAGAAAAACAAATTAGCTTAATGCCAAAACAAAAAGAAGTTATTTTAAAGGCGTATTTGATGTAATGTCAACCACCATAGCTACTGCAACGGATTTGAATATTAGAGATAATGGCAATAAAATTATAGAAAAAAAATATTTCTATTTACCAATCATAAATTATAAAGCTCGCATTTGGCGGGCTTTTATATTTTATTTCTTATCCTGAAAAAAGTTATCAGCAAATAATAAACGGCAACGAAAACGGCAACTAAAAAACAAAAAGCCTGTAAACATTGAGTTTACAGGCTTTTTTGTGGAGTCGCCGGGAATCGAACCCGGGTCCAAACAAGCAACTAAAGAGCTTTCTACACGTTTATTTCCTGATTGGATTTTCGTTGTTGAGCTAGGTCAGGAACAACCACTCAACACTTATCTTCTTAATTTCGATCTCCACCCGAAGCTCATGGAAATCTAGGTTTATTTTTACGGTTCTCCTGGACTGACCGCCACAAACCAAGGCTTTCAAGGAGAATCCAGCTTTCCTATCTGATAGGAACGTGGCTTAATCTTACTATAATTCGGATTATGCAGCTAAAGCGTAGTTATTTTCGCCGTGTAAAATTGTAAGATCTTATATTTACGAGCAAGGTCTCAATGCTCGACGTGCTTACTTTCCAATTCGACTTGCTGTCAAAACCAGTCGACCCCAAAAATGAGTTTGCAAATTTATACTATTTGAAGTTAGTTTTGTAATAAATTTTAGAGAAAAATAATATTATTCTTCATCTTTAAAATTAAACGGATAATCACCAAAGATGGGAGCCAGTTTACGAACCGCATACGTATTTCTCGTCATTTTATTTGATAAAGCAATTATGGTAACATTTTCTTTTTGCAGCGGAATATAAGATGAGGTATTTCCATGCCACCAGCCATTGTGAAAATAAAAATTCTGTCCGGTTTCCCAATTGATCATTCTGATTCCTAAGCCGTAATTTTTTGTTCCCTTTCTCTCATTACTATAACCCGTATAAACTTGTTTTAGAAGTTCCGGTTTCAGAAAACCCGGAGCATTTCTTGCCCTGTCAAATTTTAATAAATCACGAGGAGTAGAGTAGATGTTTTTGTCACCATAAACACAATCCAGATAATCAAAACCAATTTCGACACCATTGCCTTTATAAGACGGAACAATTTTTTTTCTGTCTTTTTCAGTATCCAAAACAAAAGTATTGGACATTCCTAAAGGTTTGAAAATCATTTGCGTCATCGCTTCTTTATAAGTCAGTCCCGTTATCTTCTCGATAATAAGTGCCAGCATTGCATAATTGGTATTGCAATAGCTAAAACGAGTACCTGTTCTTGATTCCAGACCAATATCTTTAGTGGCAAGGATATTGAGAATATCTTTATTGGTCAATTGATTGTGTCTGTCCCAAACTGATTTATCACGATCGGTAAAATAAGCGTAATTACGCATTCCACTGCGGTGGCTAAGCAGCATTCTTACGGTACAATCCGGGTAAGGAAAAGTTTTCAGGATCGTATTTACTTTTTGATCCAAATCCAATTTGCCGGCATTCACCAATTTTAAAACAGCCGTTGCAGTTAGAACCTTACTTACTGACGCAATATGAAGCGGAGTATTGGCAGTAATTGTTGTGCCTTCATTTTTGTTGGCATAACCATTATATCTTTCAAAAATAATCTGACCATTTCTAGCGACTAAAAATCCGCCATTCATCGTGTTGTTTGGCCAGGTTTTATTATAAAAATGATTTATTCTTCCGGTTACTGAATTTATGTAAGCTTGACTAAGTCTTTTTTCAGGACCTAAAGGCTTCATCTTAGGTAAGGTGTCTTCTATTGCAGCCTCTTCTTTATTTGTTGTGTTTTTATCTTTTCCACATGACCCTAAAACTAAAATTAGGAAAAGTATTTGTGGTATATTTGTCTTTTTAAGGAAGCTCATTTTCATCATTCTTTAAAAACAAATATATAGAATTCAATATTTATGTTTTGCCTTTTTTTAGTCATTGCAAAGCTTGTTTTAACAAAAAATTAAGACTTTGTTTAATTAGTTGTTTGTTAGTCAGCTAGTAATGATTTTGAAACATTCTGAATTGTATTTTAACAACAAAAATTTAACTAAATTTGTTATATTTGAAACAAAATGAGTCTTAAAAGTTATATTAATAATATTTTAATCTGCATATAAATGAAATTTGGAATTATTAAGGAAAGAAAAAATCCACCGGACAGACGTGTTGTATTTTCACCAAATGAACTTACTAAACTCAAGCAAACGTATCATGATGCTGCCGTTGTGGTAGAAAGTTCAGATATTAGGATTTTTTCGGATGTTCAATATCAAAGTATGGGAATCACTGTTGCAGATGATGTCTCTGATTGTGATGTTTTATTTGGAGTGAAAGAAGTTCCTGTAGAAAATCTGATTCCCGAGAAAGCGTATTTCTTTTTTTCTCATACGATAAAAAAACAGCCTTATAATCAGAAATTGTTAAAAGCAATTTTAGAAAAAAATATCGACTTATATGATCATGAAACGATTGTCGACGATCAGAATCGCCGTTTAATTGGTTTTGGGAAATATGCAGGAATGGTTGGTGTGTATAACGGAATTCGTGCGTTTGGAATAAAGTTTGAATTGTTTAAACTGCCAAAAGCAGAAACTCTTGCGGGTAAAGATGCGTTAATCATGCATTTGAAGCGTATTAATTTGCCGGCTCTAAAATTTGTAGTAACCGGAACAGGAAAAGTAGGTAGCGGAGCCAAAGAAATTCTGGATGCTATTAAAGTAAAAGAAATTACGGTCGAGAATTATTTAACTAAAAATTATACCCAGCCCGTTTATGTTCAGTTGGATGTTTTAGAGTACAATAAACGAATTGATGGTAAAGTGATCGATTTTAGAGATTTTCTGGCACATCCTGACGAATACGTTTCTGATTTTGAAAAGTTTACTAAAGTATCGGATATTTATTTTGCCGGACATTTTTATGGTGCTGGTGCCCCGATGATTTTAACGAGAGAAATGCTGAATGCAAGTGACTGCAAACTAAAAGTTGTTGCTGATATCTCTTGTGATGTAAATGGCCCGATTGCATGTACCGTTCGTTCTTCGACAATTGAGGAACCTATCTATGGCTATTTTCCTTTAGAAGACAGAGAGGTTGAGGTATTTCATCCTGCAGCAGTTGTAGTCATGGCGGTTGATAATTTGCCATGCGAAATCCCAAAAGACGCCAGTGAAGGTTTTGGGGAACAATTTATGGAGCACGTAATTCCAGCTTTCTTCAATGGAGATAAAGACGGAATCCTGCAACGTGCCAAAATAACGGATAAAGGAAAATTAACTGAAAGATTCAGTTATTTACAAGATTACGTAGACGGGAAATAGGAGGAAGTTATGAGTTATGAATTGTAACTTTTAGAAATAATAAAAAAGCAGAAGATTTTTTTAATCTTCTGCTTTTTTACTTTAACTCATAACTTATAACTCATAACTTTTTTTTTAAACCATTTCCTCCGGTTTTACCCATGCATCAAAGTCTTCGGGCGATACATATCCTAAACGAACGGCTTCGTCTTTAAGAGTTGTTCCGTTTTTGTGTGCGGTTTGAGCAATTTCGGCGGCTTTATAATAGCCAATTTTTGTGTTTAAAGCGGTAACTAACATCAGGGAATTGTCTACCAATTCTTTGATGCGTTTATAGTTGGGCTCGATTCCCTGAGCGCAATGTTCGTCGAATGAAACGCAGGCATCTCCTAGTAACCTTGCTGATTGAAGGAAATTTGCAGCCATTACAGGTTTAAAAACGTTTAATTCATAATGCCCTTGCATTCCGCCAACGGCAATTGCCATGTCGTTTCCGATAACTTGTGCGCAAACCATTGTTAAGGCCTCACATTGTGTAGGGTTTACTTTTCCCGGCATGATGGATGATCCCGGTTCGTTTTCAGGAATGTGAATTTCACCAATTCCGGAACGAGGACCTGAAGCCAGCATTCTAATATCGTTTGCTATCTTATTAAGCGAAACGGCCAATTGTTTCAAAGCACCGTGAGTTTCTACAATAGCATCGTGTGCTGCTAATGCTTCAAATTTATTTTCTGCGGTAACGAAAGGCAAGTTGGTGAATTTTGCGATGTACTCAGCAACTTTTACGTCGTATCCTTTTGGAGTGTTTAGCCCGGTTCCTACTGCGGTTCCGCCAAGAGCAATTTCGGATAAATGGGCTAAAGTGTTTTTAAGTGCTTTTAGTCCAAAAGACAATTGAGCGGCATATCCTGAAATTTCCTGTCCAAGAGTTAGAGGAGTTGCATCCATGAGATGTGTACGTCCAATTTTTACCACGTCTTTAAATTCGGCTGCTTTTGCTGCTAAAGTGGCGTGTAGTTTTTCTACTCCCGGAATAGTAGTTTCAATAACCATTTTGTAAGCTGCAATGTGCATCGCTGTTGGAAAAGTATCGTTTGATGATTGTGATTTGTTGACATCATCATTGGCTTTGATAAAAGGTTCGCCTTCGCCAATATTGAAGCCTTTTAAAACTTGTGCGCGATTGGCAACAACTTCGTTCACGTTCATATTGCTTTGTGTTCCTGATCCTGTTTGCCAAATCACTAATGGAAATTCATTCTTTAATTGTCCGGCAAGAATTTCGTCGCAAACTGCTGCAATCGCATCGCGTTTTTCGGCAGGAAGAATGCCTAAGTCTGCATTGGCATAAGCGGCTGCTTTTTTTAGATAAGCAAAGCCTTCAATGATTTCTTGTGGCATAGAGGCTGAAGCTCCAATTTTAAAATTGTTTCTCGAACGCTCTGTTTGTGCGCCCCAGTATTTGTCTGCCGGGACTTGTACTTCGCCCATAGTGTCTTTCTCTATTCTGTATTTCATGATGTATATGTGTTTGTTGTTTGTTGTTTGTTGTTTCTGCGAGTAGTATTATAATGAAAGCTGAAAACTTAACGTATAGCTAAAAACGAATGCTTCTTATGAAAACTGGTTTTTAGCCCCGATAGTAGCGAAAATCTTTTATTTTTTTTCTTTAGAAAAATAAAAGATTGCAGCGAATAGCGGGAAATAGCTCCTAAAAATACTCATGTTCTTATAATTTAGCTAGTTAAATAATAATCGGAAAAGTCCCTTATTTAAAATGAGTTTAAATATACGGATTATTGTGATTTTATGAAAATTGATTTGGATTTTATTGGTAAGGAAAAATATAAGACTTACATTTGTCATTACATTCAAAAATTCCGGAAAACATGTTTGAATTTTCACAGTACTTAGGTTTTTTACTTTTCTTGACCATACTAACTATAGGGTTTTGGTTGATGTTTTTCTTAGTTGGTTTCGTATCTTATTGGGTTACGGGAGCTAGCTGGGAACTTATCAAAGAGAAAAGAGCAAAGAAAAGACAAGAACAATCAGTTAAATATTAATTAATTGATTTCAATAAAAAAGGACTCGTTTACGAGTCCTTTTTTTATGCAAAAGATCTAATCAAATTGCAAGAAAAAATCCAAATTCCAATTTATTACTGAGTAATTGGAATTTGGATTTTTTTATTTTGGAATTTAACTTAACTATCCCGGGAATTCGCTCCCGCCATCACCATCATTTTTAGGCGCTCCGGGTTTCTCTCTTTCCGTTTTAGGCTTGTTGAAACGATATGTGAAAGATAAATTGAATTGACGTTTACGGAATTGCATTTCGCTGTACGAAGTTTGACTCTCAAGTGTTGTATCGTTTTGAAGGTAAGTATACGACTTCATGATTCTTGAGTTGAAAATGTCACTAATATTAAATGCAATAGTAGCTTTGTCTTTTAAGACATCTTTGCTGAAAGCGGTATTCATCGCAAATTGTCCAAGGTTTTTACCCTGAGCCGTTTTTTGTTCACCATTATAAACTCCGCTTAATTGCCAGTCGATTTTGTATGGTAAAGTTAATTTCGAGTTGATTCTGGCAAACCAGGTATTGGCCTGATTGTTTAGATTTTGTACCACCAGATTTCCGTTGGTATCAGTATACGTATTTTCTCCTGTTGTTTTTACATTATAGAGGTTGAAATTACTGTTTATTCTCCATTTTTTAAACGGTGTATAATTCAATGTAAATTCGAAACCATATTTTTGCTCTCTTCCCAGATTAATTGGTCTGCTTAGAATCACCGGAATTCCATCTACTGTGTCGCCGTTTGGAGTTCTTACGAAACTAAAAACGTCTTTCGTGTTTTCGAAATAAGCCGAAGTATTAAAAGTTAATTTGTCCCAGCGTTTGATATATCCAATATCATATTTATCAGTTAAGGATGGATCCAGATCCGGATTTCCCTGAAAAATATTGATATTACTGGCGTAATTTGTTGCAGGATTCATGAAACGGCCTCTAGGTCTTGTTAAACGTTTACTGTAGCTTGCAGTAAAGTTGCTCTGGTCTGAAATTTCGTAACTAATAAAGGCACTAGGAAATAAGTTGTTGTACTTTTTAGTGTTGAATTCATTAGTATCTAATAAGTTAACCTGAATGTTGGTGTCTTCCCAGCGTAATCCAAATAAATAAGAAAACTTATTTAATTTGAAACCATACTGTGTATAAATCGCGTTTATATTTTCTTTGTATTCCAGGGTGTTAGATAAATTATCATCTTTGACACCTGCACCGTCAGTTATTAGATATTCGTTGTTCAGGTCGCCAAAACTACCTTTGTATCCGGCTTCGAACTGACTTCCTTCACCTAATGGTAAAACATAATCAGCCTGAACCTGTACTTGTTTTTGAACCTGGTCGTTTAAGGTGCTGTTGAAATTAGGTGAAGCCGTAATGATACTGTTGCTGTCATCTGTATTTCTTGAAACTGATAAATCAGCAGTAAGTTTATGTCCTTTGTCGTTGAAATTTTTGATTAAATTAGACGTATATTCTACGTTTTCGCTTCCTGTAACTCCATTGTTTAATCTAAATGTTGTTCCGGTAAAAGCTTGAGCAGCATCGTAATTATAATAATTGATCAAGTCTCTCGTGTCGCCACTATTTTTTTGGTAATTAATGGCATTTGTCCAAAAAGTATTTGGCGCAACCGTCCATTCTACACCGGCTCTTCCGTTAAATCCTTCGTTCGTTCTTTTAGTATCACGATCTTCATTTAAAAAACCTTTAGGAGTTCCGTCAGCATTAAGATACTCGGTATTGGTCAATCCACCGCCTTCGTTTGTTCTGTAGTTGTAACCTGCAGTAGTGAAGTAATTTAATTTCTCGGTTTTGTAATTTAAATTACCGCTTACGCCATACGTTTCAGGAATACCTGTTGAGGCAATAAAAGTTCCGTTGAAACCCTGATTTTTACCTTTTTTCAGTATAATATTGATCAATCCTGAACCACCTTCTGCATCATAACGAGCTGATGGGTTGGTGATTACTTCTACTTTATCTATGGCATCAGCAGGAAGTTGACGCAAAGCTTCAGCAACATTTATAGCGTTTGAAGGTCTTCCGTCAATTAAAATTCTGATGTTGTCACTTCCTCTTAAACTTACATTTCCTTCAGTATCAACAGAAACAGACGGAACGTTATCTAAAACGTCACTTACTGTTCCTCCTTTTACCATCATATCCTGGCCAACATTATATACTTTTTTATCCAGTTTTATTTCTACCGTTGATTTTTCGGCACGAACCACAACTTCATTCAATTGTGCCGCATCCTCAGACAGGTTAACAACGCCTAGATTGGTATCGCCCTGAACACTTTTTCCTTTTATTTCAGTTGGTTTAAACGAAATAAACTCCACTTTTATGTCGTAAGTTCCCGGAGCAACAGCGACATCAAATTCACCTTTTGGATTGGTGATTCCGCCTGCAATAACCTTGGTGCTATTTGGAGCAGTGATAGAAATTGTGGCATATTCAAGAGGTTGTTTGCTTATTTTTTCGAAAACTTTCCCCGTGACTTTTACAGTGTTTTTAGCAGGTGGTCCTTGTTGTGCATAATTGTAAAAACTTGTAAGAAAGGATACAAGCATTACAGCAAATTTGATTTTTTTCATTGTATATTTTTGGTTTCTTTTCATTTTAGACCGTAAATGTAGCTTTTGGTTTAAAGAAGGAAATCACAAAAATATGTTAATTTGATTCTTTATAATCAGTCTAAAAAAGCCGCAACCAGATCAGGGTCTCTACCAATAATGGCTTTTCCGTCTTTTACTACTATAGGGCGCTCGATCAGGATTGGATTGTCAATCATGGCCTGAATAATCTGATCGTTTGTCAATTCCTTGCCTTTGTAATTTTCAATCCAGATTTTTTCTTTGGTTCGGACTAATTCGATGGGGTCAAGATTCAGCTTTTTAAGAAGTTCTTTTAGCTCATTAAAATTTGGGGTTTCTGTGAGGTAAGGAATTATTTGATATTCCTGATTGGTTTTTTCTATGAAAGCCAGACAGTTTCTGGATTTCCCGCAACGTGGATTGTGATAAATTTGTATCATTTTGATATATTTAAATGTGCTGTAAGATAATTAAACTAAAATTAGGTATTTTAGCAAGACCAAAAATAAGATTTACTTATCAAATCAGATTCTCATTTTTTTAAATTATTACAAATATGTTTCTAGAGCAAGGAATTAAACCTCAGAATAAATTCTGGCTGTATCTTATAGGATCAGTTTTAATCATTATAGCATCATTTATTGGTCAGATTCCTTTTTCGATTGCAGTATTCTATAGAAGTTTTGTCAAAAAAGAGGCTTTTCCTTCAGACAACGCTGCTATTATGAACATGTTCGAGCCTAACATTACCTTGTTTCTGATTATGATTTCTTTTGCTTTTGCACTTGTCGGAATTTATTTTGTGGTAAAGTATCTGCATCGCCAGACTTTTTTATCTGTTACCACATCCCGAAAAAAAATAGATTGGAAACGCATTAGGTTTTCCTTCATTTTATGGTCTTTCTTTTCTGTTTTAAGTTTTCTGGCAGTATATTTTAAATCTCCGGAAAATTTTATTTGGAATTTTAAGCCAGTACCGTTTTTGATTTTGGTTGTTTTAGGATCGATATTGATACCCATACAAACCAGTACTGAGGAATATGTTTTTAGAGGATATCTGATGCAGGGATTTGCTAATTTGGCACATAACAAATGGTTTCCGTTAATGATGACATCGCTGATATTTGGTTCGATGCATGTTTTTAATCCTGAGGTGGCTAAAATGGGGTATGTTATAATGGTTTATTATATAGGAACCGGATTGTTTTTAGGAGTCATAACTCTTATGGATGAAGGAATGGAATTGGCGTTAGGGTTTCATGCTGCCAATAATTTGATTGGTGCTTTATTGGTTACTTCAGACTGGTCTGTTTTTCAGACGCATTCCCTTTTCAAAGATACGTCAGAGCCATCAGCAGGTCTGGACGTAATACTGCCAGTTGTTGTGATTTATCCTGTTTTGCTTTTTATTTTTAGTAAAAAATACAAGTGGAATGACTGGAAGGAAAAATTAACGGGTAAAATAAATGTTGTAGAAATTTCAAATCAATAATAATATGTCAAAATTAACACACAAAAATGTCCATAATTATTTTAAAATAGATGGATTTCATTTAAACGCAGACGAGGTGCGCCGTGTTGCTTATGATTATATAAAAGAAGGTGATGGCAACGAGCAGGCGATAGGAGAATTTTTACTCGATTGGTTCGATGATAAGGACTATATCGAAATGAGAACTTCCGGAACAACGGGACTTCCTAAATTGGTGCGATTAGAAAAACAGGCCATGATTCAGTCTGCATTGGCGACAGGAGATTTTTTTAAATTAGAACCTGGTAATAAAGCTTTGCTTTGTTTGCCTGTACGATTTATAGCCGGTAAAATGATGCTGGTCCGCAGTATTATTTTGGGGCTTGAGTTAGATATTACAGCACCAAGCACACAGCCATTGGTGCTTAATGATAAAGTATATGATTTTGTTGCAATGGTTCCGTTGCAGGTTCAGAATTCAATAGCTGATTTAAAAAATGTAAAGAAATTAATTATTGGAGGCGCAAAAATGGATGCTGCCCTCGAGGAAAAAGTTTTACCATTAAAAACAGAAGTTTACGAAACTTATGGTATGACGGAAACTATCACGCATATTGCTGCCAAAAAAGTAGGGGAGACGGTTTTTACTATTTTACCTAATGTGAAAATTGCGCAGGATGATCGCGGTTGTTTGGTTATTACTGTTGCTACGATTTCAGAAGAACCTATCGTTACAAATGACCTGGTAGAATTGATTAGAGAGAATCAATTTATCTTTTTAGGAAGGATAGACAATGTAATTAATAGTGGAGGAGTAAAGCTGATTCCCGAACAGATTGAAGCAAAATTAATTAGTAAGCTAACAAATAGATTTTTTGTTACAGGAGTTCCGGACACGGCTTTAGGAGAAAAGCTTATTCTGGTTATCGAAGGAGAAAAACAAGAATTTGCTCCGGACTTTTTTAATGTTCTGGAAAAATATGAAAAGCCTAAAGAAATTGTTTTTGTTCCGAAATTCAAAGAAAACGAAAACGGGAAGTTGTTGCGTAAACCTAGTTTGGTTTAAATAAATCCCAAAATAAAAATTCCAAATTCCAACTGTAAAATTGGAATTTGGAATTTTTTAAATTACGATTTATTTTTATTCAGCAATTACCGCATTTTTGCGCTCTAGTAATGCCATATAAAATCCGTCGAAACCTGATTCTGAAGCTAGGATTTTACGATCTTTTATAAAAGTAAATTGTTTACCAATTTCAGTTTTTAGAAATTTCTCCACCTGTTCCTGATTTTCTGATGGTAATACAGAACAAGTTGCATACACTAATTTTCCGCCCGGTTTTACGATTTTAGAATAGCTTTCTAAAACTTCAGCCTGAACTTTGCGAATGTTATCAATAAATTCCGGTTTCAGTTTCCATTTGGCGTCAGGATTTCTTTTAAGGACTCCCAAACCGCTGCATGGCGCATCGATTAAAACACGATCCGCTTTTTCGTGTAATTTTTTGATCACTTTTGTAGTGTCAATAATACGATATTCAATATTAAAAGCGCCATTTCTTTTCGCTCTCAATTTCAATTGTTTTAGCTTGCTTTCATACAAATCCATTGCAATCAATTGTCCTTTGTTTTCCATTAAAGAAGCAATGTGCAATGTTTTTCCTCCGGCACCTGCGCAAGTATCCACCACACGCATTCCTGGTTTTACATCCAGAAAACCGGCTACCAATTGTGAGTTGGCATCCTGAACCTCAAAGAGTCCTTGTTTAAAAGCGTCTGTCAAAAATACATTGGCTCTTTCTTTTAAAACTAAAGCTTCAGGTTGATCTTTTAAATATTCTGTTTCAATATTCAAATCCATCAAGGTGTTTCTCAAACTTTCTTTTGTTCCTTTAAGTGTGTTAGTTCTTAAAATAACTTTTGCCGGCTGGTTCTGAGCTGCAATTTCTGTAGCCCAAACTTTTTCTCCAAGTTCTTTTACACCCAATTCATCCATCCAGTCCGGAATAGATTCTTTTAATGCTCTAACTTTAGAAAGTTCGTCAAAACGTCCTTTAATTTTTCTTTCAGGTGTTCCTTCCAGTTGTTTCCAATCCGGAATTGGATATCCTCTTAAAACTGCCCAAACAGCAAACATTCTCCATAAATTCTCTCTGTCGAAAGGCTCTTTTACTTCGGCAATTTCTGCGTATAATCGTTTCCAACGAACAATTTCGTATATCGTTTCAGCAACAAACTTCCTGTCAGAACTTCCCCAACGTTTGTCTTTTTTTAATGCTCTTGCTACCACTTTGTCTGCATATTCTCCTTCATTGAAAATTGCATTTAAAGAATCGATGGTAGTATAAACTAAATTTCTGTGTAATCTCATTTTAATTATTTGAGTTGCAAAGGTACTATTAATTGATTGAAAGTTAAATTTTTAATTATGAATGTTGTTTTAACTTCCTCTAAAAAGAAAAAAACACTCTGATAAAGTTTAAAAGAGTGTTTTTTCTAAAGTATTTTATAAATGATTTATTTTATAATTCGGGTCAATCCAATATTTTCCGGAGCGTGAAGCACCATTGGGAATTTTTCTATTTTCACCGAACTGCTGTCTAAACCAAATGCTCTTTCTTCAGATAAACTCAGTTTCTTGATAAAGAAATAAGAGTTCATGATAATATTTTCGTGCCATCTTAAATCATTGTCATTTGACAAGAATTTTTCAGACAGTACAAATTTAAAGTCACCAATAATATTGTTTTTGTTCAATGATTCATAACGGCTTGTAATATCTACTTCGCCACGTTTTACCATATCACGAATTACTTCCCTGAACATCAAATTGATCTTTGTAGGTTCTCTGAATCCTAAGTTGAAATCGATTCGGTAGATATCGTCTTTGGCAATTTCAGTAACTTTATATTGTGTTTTGTACGGTTCAGTTAAAATGTTTACGTGTACAAACCAATAAATGTCAGCTCTTTTAGGACGTTTTTGTAAAATAGAGTAAATTACTTTTTCTTCAAGTTCATCCACACGATTTGCATTGGTCATATAAACGAGGTGTGTGGCATATTTAGGAATAGATAAGTCTTCGCTCAGCTCCATTAAAACTTTCTTATAATCGTCAATTTTGATGATTTTAGTGTAGCTTTTATTAATTCTTTTCGCCAGGTACCAAATCGTCATAATCGAAATCAGAACTGCTGCAATGATTAACGTTACATAACCACCTTCTGCAAATTTTGTAATGTTGGCAATTAGAAAACTAAATTCTATCAATAAATAAACCGTGATAAGAGGTACCATTAAATACAATTTTACTCTTTTCATTATCAAATAATAATTAAGTAAAATAGTCGTCATAATCATACATAAAATGATAGCAAGACCGTAGGCATGCTCCATGTTTCCTGATTTTTCGAAGTGTAAAACGATTCCAACACAACCAAAAAACAGCAGCCAGTTGATTGACGGAATATACAATTGTCCTTTTACCTCAGTAGGATATTTGATTTTTACTTTTGGCCAGAAATTCAAACGCATCGCTTCGTTGATCAGTGTAAATGAACCACTGATAAGTGCCTGAGAAGCAATAACAGCTGCCAAAGTCGCCACTACAATCCCAAATGGAAGAAACCAGTGAGGCATAATTAAATAGAAAGGATTTCCGTTTTCTCCGCCTAGTTGCTGTAATGTACTTCCTTCATGATGAATCAGATAAGCTGCCTGTCCAAAGTAGTTTAGTACTAAAGTAGTTTTTACAAAAATCCAGCTTATTCTAATGTTTTTTCTTCCGCAGTGTCCCATGTCTGAGTACAATGCTTCAGCACCTGTTGTACATAAAAATACAAATCCAAGTACAAAGAAACCGTCAGGATGTATAGAAAGTAAATGGTAAGCGTAGTAAGGGTTAATCGCTTTTATAACCTCTGGATGGCTGATGATCTGAATCGTCCCCAGAGTTCCCAGCATGGCAAACCAGATAAGCATCATTGGAGCAAAAAATTTCCCAACCAGCTTGGTTCCAAATTGTTGTATGGTAAATAAAATAAACAGAATTCCGATAACAATGTAAACAATGGTCTGCGTTTTCATTGTAGGATAAAACGCTCTAATTCCTTCTACAGCAGAGGATATTGAGATAGGCGGGGTTATAATTCCGTCAGCAAGTAAAGCGCTGCCTCCAATAATTGCGGGGACAATAAGCCATTGAATTTTTGTTTTTTTAACCAGTGCATACAAGGCAAAAATACCGCCTTCGCCATGGTTATCAGCACTTAAAGTAATAAGAACATACTTTATGGTAGTTTGTAAGGTCAGGGTCCAAAAAACACATGAAATTCCACCCAGAACAATGTCAGCATTTATGGCGTAATCACCAAGTATGGCTTTCATTACATATAACGGAGAAGTACCAATATCTCCATAAATAATTCCTAATGTTATCAATAAACCCCCTATAGACAACTTACTATGTAAGTTTTTATGCGATGCGCTCATGTATGTTTTTATAAAAGACGGTTGCAAATTTACTGTTTTAAAACAAATTAGCGTCAATTATAATTAAAAAGATAAAAAAAAGCACAATCGTTAAATTGTGCTTTAGTTTATTATTTAGAAATGCGAATTTAATATTAGCCTCTTCTTCCTCCGCCACCTCTTGAACCGGATCCGCTTTCTCTTTGTGGCTGGCTGCTTCTTGATTCCTGACTTCCTCTTGGAGACTCGGAACGTTGTGTGTTTTGAGTTCTTGCTGAGCTTCCTCTGTTTTCAGAACCGCCTCTGTTTTCTGAATAATTTCTGGGAGTTTCTGTTCTTTGAGTGGCAGAAGTTCTGTTGGTATTCATATTTGGTGCACTTTCTCTGGAAACATTTGCATTATTTTGACCGTAATTTCTTCTGTTTTCTGTTCTTGTGGTATTTTCTACTCTTACAGGATTATTTACGTTTGCTGAATTGTCTCTGCTTACAGAAGATGTTCGGTTGGTATTGTAGCTTCTGTCTGTGTTGTTTCTGTTGTCAGTATTGTTTCTGTTGTCAGCGTAATTTCTGCCTGAAGTTCTGTTGTCCGCAGTAGAAACTCTTCCTGTACTTGTTCTGTTAGTATTATACGTATTTTGAGTTCTGTTATAATCTCTGCTTGCTACACGTCTTTGATCCAGATCGTATCTGTTCGATACATTGGCATGTCTTTGCGCAAAACTATAGTCAGGACGTCTTGTTTCGTAGCCATAGGTACGTCTTGATTCATATAAAACCGGAGCTCTGTAACTTCTTCTTGTATTTACATAATTGTAATGATTGTTTACGTTGATACAAACATTAATATTGTTTCTGTATCTGTAAATAGGGTAAGGTCTCCATGCTGCATAATAGGTAGGGTAGACATTCCAGGTCCAGGTGGAGTAATAAGGTCTGTAATTGGTGACCCAAAATGAACTATAGATCACTGGAGTTATACTGTAAACCGGCTCATAAATGTAGTTGGCTCCGTATAAATAGGTATTACCTACAACCTGCACGCTAACTTTATTATAATTGTCTCTTTCTACATCGATCGTAGCAATATCCTGATACACATCACGATCTAAAACAGCCTGAATAATGACAACGTGCGTTCTGTTTTCTACAGATTCGATGACACGTAAATAATCAACCTGGTCGTCGCCATTTAAGTCAAGATTGGATATTTGATATTTAGGATCGTTCAAACGTCTTTCAAAATCCTGAAGGTTTGCTGATTCCCCAAACATAGAGGCCACAGCTCTTAAGTCTAAGTTATCGCTTATATCTGAGTTTTTTGCATAAACAGTAGTTTGGCTTTGTACTTGTACAGAACTAAAACCTAATGTCAGCAGGGCTATAAAAAGTAGTTTAGTTTTCATTTTAAATCATATTAAGATTGATATTCTGAGATATCCAATTACTGTGCCAGAAAAAAGAACAGAACTTATTTTATATGTTATAAATAATTGTATTTTAGCATCAAAAAAATCTAATTTATATGAGAAAAGTAATATTGTTTTTTGGTGCTTTGATTTTATTAATGTCTTTTAAAGCGCTGAATCATAATGATAAAAAGTCGTTTTGGGGTGGTTTTACTTCCATACAGATAGATACTTTGTTTCAGGATAAAATTAGTATTAGGGCGATTGTAATTGATAAGAATAAAATTTGGTACGGAGCTGATAATTCCCGATTTGGCTATTATGATTTAGATAAAAAAGAGAAGTTTGAAGACCGTATTTATCGTGATACTTTGAACTTGGAATTTAGAAGCATTGCTCAAAATTCTCAGAGTGTTTTTTTGTTAAGCGTAGGAAATCCTGCACTACTTTATCAGGTATCTAAAAAAACACAAAAAGTAAAATTAGTTTATAAAGAAGTTCACGAAAAGGTGTTTTATGATAGTATGCAATTTTGGAATGATAAGGAGGGAATTGCAATAGGGGATCCAACAGAAGATACTTTCTCAATTATTGTAACACGTGACGGAGGCGAAACATGGACAAAAATACTCTCAGATAAATTACCTACAAATGCTGAGGGCGAAGCGGCTTTTGCTGCAAGTAACTCGAATATTGTTATAAAAGGAAATGATACATGGCTGGTTTCAGGTGGAAAAAAAGCACGTGTTTTTTATTCTCCTGATAAAGCGAAAACATGGAAAGTAATTGAAACGCCAATTGTTCAGGGAAAAGCAATGACAGGTATTTTTACTGCTGATTTTTATGATGCCAAACACGGATTTATTGCAGGTGGTGATTATGAGCTTCCAAACAAAAAAACAGATAATAAAGCTTTTACGACTGATGGTGGAAATACCTGGAAATTAATAGGTCAGGAAATGGGTTTTGGATACGCATCATGCGTGCAGTATGTTCCGGGAGGAAATGGTAAAGAAATTATCTGCGTAGGTTCTGAAGGGATTCAGTATTCTCAGAACGGGGGCGAAAACTGGACTCAGTTATCAACAGATTCAAAACTTTTTACGATTCGTTTTGTAAACAGGAATACGGCAATTGCTGCAGGTCATAATAAAGTAATCCGAATTCGTTTTAAATAACAAGAACCCTAAATAATAAAGTAAGTATTATTATATAGGGTCCCTGTCGCTGTTGTTCTTTTTAATATTAGCTTTTGCTCGCTTTGTCACGGTATTGTTTCAGTAATTTGCGGTTAAAATCATCTTCTGATTTTTTAAGCTTTAGTATTTTCTTAGCCGATAGGATCTTTTTTAAATTGGTATTGTACCTGTCGCGCAAAAGATATAATTCTTTATCAGTGCTTTCTATTTGTGACAGGAGCGACGCTGCCTCTTTCTCTGACATTGAACTGATGTTGTCGTCGTCTAATTTGCGCAGATAGGTTTTCATTTTTTCATGACGCAGTTCGTATTGTTTGTCGTCATATGCATTGTAAATAGGCCAGAATTTTTCCGCTTCTGTAGAGGTTAGTTCTAGTTCTGTAGTTAAAAAAGAAACTTTATATGCCTTAATTTTTTCTCGCTTCTCATCTGTTTTATCACTTTGTGCATAAAATGAGAAAGTAACAAAGAATAGAATTATCGGTAGTATATTTTTAATTTTCATCTTTTGATATTTTTGTTTTATTCTGAAATTAAATTTTCAATATTTGGGTTTGAAGCCAAAATGTCTTCCAGTGTTTCCTGTTCCAGGGCAACACCTTTGTTAAGTTTATCGATATCTTTAGTGTCCAGTTCCTTAATTAAATCATATTGATTTAGATTCGACTGATAAGACAAATAAGTCTCTAAAGTATCTTCGTCAAGATCTTTAGAAGTGTTCGTATAGTTGTTTACTATAGGAATCATTAATCCGATAACCATTACAGCCGCGGCAAATAGTGAAAGAACTCTTTTACGCTTGTAAATCGGAATTACTTTTACTTCTTGTTTGTCGTTTACCTGTTGTAAAACTCTTGCCGAAAAATCATCAAAATAATGCTCAGGAGTTTTAAATCCGGTTGTTCTCTTCGGTTCGTTTTCTAGTTTAAATGCTTTCATAATATCTATAAGATAGTTTTAGTTGCAAAAGGTTTAATTGGATGTAACATATATTTCAATTTTTTTTACGGCATGATGATAAGATGCTTTCAATGCGCCAACTGAAGTCCCCAGGATTTCAGCAATTTCTTCATATTTTAATTCTTCAAAATATTTCATTTTAAAAACCAATCGTTGTTTTTCCGGCAGGGTCACGATGGCTTTTTGAAGTTTGATCTGGATTTCATCTCCGTCAAAATAAACATCAGCTTTCAAATTGTCGATGGTTTTATTTTGTAATGCTTCAGAAGTCACGCCGCTTAGTTTTGCTTTTTGATTTAAAAAGGTCAAAGCTTCGTTAGTGGCAATTCGGTACATCCACGAAAAAAGTTTACTCTCTCCTTTGAAGTTTTTTAAATACTGAAAAACTTTCACGAAAGTATTCTGCAAAACATCATCTGCATCATCATGATTCAAAACGATGTTTCGAATATGAGAATACAAGGGTTTCTGATAATCAGACAGGAGTTTTTGAAACGCTGTATTTTGCGTTTTAGGATTTAATAGTTCTTGTATAAATTCCTTCTCGTCTGTCAAATTTTTAGATTTATCTTATTAGAATGAAATTTAAACAAAAGGTTTAATCTTTATCATTATCTTAGAATTCAGACTGCTCTTCTTCTGTTGTTTTTGGAGCCGGTTTAGGAGTAGGCTTTGTTTTTGGAGCTGGTTTTGGCGCCGCTTTTGGTGCTTCTGCAGGATCTGTTTCTGTTGGCTCCGTATAGGTTGGTTCAGTATCTGTTCTGTAAACAGGGGTTTTAGCCACAGGAACTATTTTAGGTTGTACCGGATAATACACTTCGGTCACCAGCTTAGAAGGACTTTTAACATCCAGTTTGCTAACCGTCAATATTTCAAGATGAGACCAGCTTAAATCCGGTGTAATTTTTTCTTTATTGATAAAGGCAGTAGTTTTTGTAATTGCGTCGTTAATATGGGAGTAATCTCCTTTTAGCGTTGTTTTTACAGCTTCGAAACCCTTTAGAGTTCCGCCCAGAATATCACTTCCGGAAGTTGTCATAATTTCTTTATTTGTAGGCAAACAAATAGAAATTTTAGCTAATCCTGTTGCTGTGTTATAGGTGTGGTAAATAATAAAAGGATTTCCGTTGGCAGACAAACCATTGTTTTGGCTGAACTCGATAAGTTTAGGAATTACAATTCGGGCATTTTTGCTTATTTTTTGTATTTCGCTTGTAAATGTTTGTCCGATATAAGGAGTTTCGGTTTTCTTTACCACTCCATTTACTTCAACGGCAAAAGTTCTGGTTTCGTAATCCAGATTTTTATCAATGTTTGCAAGGCTTTTTTCGTAAATAGTTCCAATAACCTTATCAGAACCTCCGTTAAGGGCAGTGTAAACTTTAAACAAGAAACTCATAGTTCCGGATGCTTTCCAGGTAACTTTCGTTTTTCCGCCCAGAGTATCTTTAAACGTCCAGTTGACATCAGCCTCTGTTCCGTCGTATTTCATTTTTTGCTGAATACTTTCTCCTTCTTTGGTTTTTAGTGTGATCGCATTTCCATTTCCTTCGGATCCTGTCCAGTAGTACGAAGCACCATTTCCGGCTGTTTTATTGGGGAAAGTCATTTTTATTGAAGGATCTGCTACAGACCAGGATTCAAAATCTTCATAATTTCTAAAATCATTGATGTAATTGTAAACCGTTGCTTTTGGCGAATTGATGACTTTGCTTCTTTCAACAGTGAAAATCCCTTTTTGGGTAGCAACAAAAACGGTTAGCGCAACTAAACTTAATAATAATAGTAGGAATATGTATTTTAGAATCTTCATTGGAGTCGTTTATTTTGTGTCGTAAAGTTATAAATTTTATTACTAGTCACATGAATGCTACAATAATAAAAGTAAACTTTATGAAATTATTTTGATCAAAAAAAAGCTTCAGATAAAACGTTTTTAATGAATTTTAATTATGCAGCTTTCAGCGTTATTTATTCTAAATATAGAAAAATTTTTCGAAACTATCTTTTAAAGTAAAATTTGATCACAAATAAAAGAGCGATAAAAATCAGGAATACAATTAATACTTTATAATTTCCTTTGTAGAAAATTTTGTGTAATGCGAGGTCTTTTCGATAAGCGAATATCATTACGATTACAAATGCAATAAAAAAACAGAGTGCGAATATTAATTGTCCTTGACTAAACATAGTAAAAAATTATTTTTTTACAAATTTAGAGAATTGTATATGAATAGTTGCTAATTTGGCATTTCATTTAAGGAAATAAAATAATGAAGAAACAACTTGATGCAGTTACTGAGTTTCATACTGCTTTTAAAATAGGTCACAGTCAAACACCAATTGCTGATTTGGGTGAAAGTAAAAAAATACTTCGTTATAATTTGATGAAGGAAGAGAATGAAGAGTATCTTGAAGCGGTTCAGAATAATGATTTGGTCGAAATCGCTGACGCTCTTGGTGATATGATGTATATTTTATGCGGAACCATTATTGAACACGGTCTGCAGGACAAAATTGAAGCTGTTTTTGATGAAATTCAGCGTAGTAATATGAGTAAATTGGGCGAAGACGGAAAGCCTATTTACAGAGAAGACGGAAAGGTAATGAAGGGGCCAAATTATTTTAAGCCTGATTTTTCTAAATTGTTGTAAAGAGGTTTAACCGCAAAGACCGCAAAGGTTTTTTGGGTAGTCCCTGTAAGATAAAAATAAAAAGTTCGCAAAGTTTTGCGCAATTTTTGTCATTTCGACGAAGGAGAAATCCTTGCAAGTAACTCCGCAATGAAAATCCAATCTTTGTCGAGCTTCTGACGAGGATTTCTCCTTCGTCGAAATGACAAGATTGTAGAAAAAAGTAACCCGACAAATTTTAGAATTTGTCGGGTTTTTATATTTAAAACAAAACAATCTTTTGCTTATTGCACTTTTACAGTCCATCCAAAAGTGTCTTCAGAAAGTTTATTTTGAAGATTTGTTAGTTTTTCTTTTAAAAGAGAAGCGTATGAATTCTCTACAGGAGTCATTTCATAATAAACATCCTGGTAAGAGAAACCTTTGATTACGCTGATCACTGCAGCAGTTCCGGCACCGAAAATTTCTTTTAGAGATCCGTTTTTAGCAGCTTCTACTAATTCTGAAACAATAACCGGACGAACTTCTACTTTAAGACCTTCTTTTTCTGCCATTGCAAGCAAACTTTTTCTGGTAATACCATCTAAGATTCTTTCGCTTGTTGGAGCAGTCAATAAAGTATCGTTAATTCTGAAGAAAACGTTCATTGTTCCCGCTTCTTCCAGTTTTGTGTGCGTTGCATCATCTGTCCAGATCACTTGTTGAAAGCCGTCTTTGTTTGCTAAATTAGTTGGGTAAAACTGTGCCGCGTAGTTTCCTGCAGCTTTTGCAGCTCCAATTCCACCATTTGCAGCTCTACTATAATGTTCAGCTATGATTACTTTTACTTCACCGGCATAATACGATTGTGCAGGAGAAAGTAAAATCATGAATTTATATTCGTCAGAAGGATTTGCCACAACACCAGCGCCGGTAGCAATCATAAAAGGACGGATGTACATACTGCTTCCGTTTCCTTTTTGAACCCATTCCTGATCGATTTTCAATAATTCATTCAAACCATCCATAAAAATAGCTTCCGGAACTTCCGGCATTGCCATACGAACAGCTGAATTATTAAAACGTTTGAAGTTTTCGTCAGGTCTGAACAACCAAACATCATTATTGTCATCTTTGTAAGCTTTCATACCTTCAAAAATAGCTTGCCCATAATGAAAGACTTTTGAAGAAGGATCCATTAAAATTGGAGCATAAGGCTTAATGACAGGATTTTGCCACTCTCCATCTTTAAAATCACATTCGAATAAATGGTCTGTAAAAACAGCACCAAAGCTTAAGTTTTGAAAGTCTACTCCGCTTATTTTTGACGAAGTGGCTTTTCTGATTTCAATTTTGCTTGTTTGAGTTGTACTCATAATTATGTAAAGTTTTTTATGTAATTCTCATCCCATCAGAAAAATTCTAAAGTAATGATTTGGTGTAAAATAGAATTTGTTGAATGCAAAATTAAGTAAAAATATGTAATTTACTTAGTAAAACTGCATTATTTATGCCTTTTAACTGAGATTTATTTATCTTATAATAAAGTGAAAAAATTAAGACAGTTTTATAAAGAATTTATGAAAAAACAGCCGTTTTTTAAGGCTTTACGCATTTGTTTTGACTAATTTTGGCAGCTTGAATACCATGAATATCAGTTCAATCAGATTGTAAATTCTTAGAAAAGTGAAAAGAGAAATAATAAAAACGCTAGATGGCTCAACGACAATTCATTTGCAGGAATGGGACGAATGTTACCATTCAAAGCACGGTGCGATTCAGGAAGCGAAGCATGTATTTATAAAAAACGGACTTTCATTGTTTGAGAACAATCCGGTTAGTATTCTTGAAATTGGTTTTGGAACGGGCTTAAATGCTTTTATTACTTTTTTAGAATCTGGTCAAAAGCAACAACACATTAATTATGTTGGAGTAGAGGCTTATCCGGTGGAAGCAAAGGAAGTGATAGAGATGAATTACGTTGCAGAATTGGAAGCAGATCAATATAAAGGTGTGTTTGAAAAAATGCATCAATGCGAATGGAATCAAAAAGTAGAAATTAGTGCTGATTTTTCGTTAACTAAAAGAAAACAATTTTTTGATGAAATAGACGACTTCGAAATTTTTGATTTGATTTACTTTGATGCCTTCGGATATCGCGTACAGCCTGAGTTGTGGAGTACTGAGATTTTTCAGAAAATGTACAATAGTTTAAAGCCAAATGGAGTTCTTGTGACTTATGCCGCTCGCGGAGTTGTTAAAAGAAGCATGATCGAAGTTGGGTTTACCGTAGAAAAATTGGCAGGCCCTCCGGGAAAAAGAGAAATGTTCCGGGCGTTTAAAAAGGTTTAAATGAGTTGTTTAGAATCGTTCTATATTGATTTATGTGTATTAAGAAAACGTATTCGTTGCCAAAGTTTTTAAAAAAATAAGTTAAAAGAAGTGCTTATGAATGATATTTGATTAAATTTGTGCGAGTTTAAAAATAATGATAACCCCCGAAAATCTTATTTTATTATGTCAAAAATGATGTTTGATTACACGAAATCAATACTTGAGAGAGTAAGTTTCGATCCGATGCTTTTCTGTAAAGAATTAGAAAAAGCCATCAAAACACTGTTACCATACGAGATGGAACAATTACAAGAATGGTTGATGAATTTTATTATTGAGAAACCAGAACTAAAACAAAGTTTACTACTAATCAAAGTATAAGAAAAAGGAGCCAATTGGCTCCTTTTTCTATTTTATTTCTTTTGTTGTAGCGGACTAATGATTTGTACGTTCTGAAAAACAATTGCTCCTTTGACCACTCCGGCGATTGTCGATCTTAAAGCGTCAATGATTTGCATTTTTAATTCGCTCTTCGGGTAAATTAAACTTACCTCACGGGCAGGTTTTGGTTCCTTAAAGTTTCGTAGTTTCAGTTTGTCGGAATCTTTTAAGTCTAAGGTGTGCAGGTACGGAAGTAACGTTGTGCCCAAACCTTCATCAGCTAATTTTATAAGGGTTTCAAAGCTTCCGCTTTGTATCTGAAAATTATTCTGATCGATATCAGTTCCGTTTTTGCATAAATTCAAAATTCCGTCCCTGAAACAATGTCCGTCCTGCAAAAGCAAAATTTCATTAATGTTTAAATCGGCAATTTCGATTTCATCCTTCTGAAAACTGGCGTGGTGTTCCGGTATATAAGCCACAAAAGGCTCAAAGTATAAAACGATCTCTTTTATTTTTTCATCCTCAAGCGGAGTTGCAGCAATTGCAGCATCAAGATGGCCGTTTTTTAACTTCAAAATAATTTCATCCGTATTCAGCTCCTCGATCAGGAGTTTTACTTTTGGGTATTTCTTAATAAAGTTGTTTAAGAACATCGGTAAAAGAGTAGGCATAATGGTTGGGATGATTCCCAAACGAAATTCTCCGCCAATAAAACCTTTTTGTTGTTCTACTATATCTTTTATCCTGTCGGCTTCGTTTACAATATTCTTTGCCTGATTTACAATTTTTTGACCAATATCTGTAAGCTGGATAGGTTTTTTGCTTCTGTCGAAAATTAAAATATTGAGTTCTTCTTCAATTTTCTGAATCTGCATACTTAATGTAGGCTGAGTAACAAAACATTTTTCGGCAGCAAGTGTAAAGTTTTTATGTTCCGCAACTGCTAACACATATTGTAATTGAGTAATTGTCATTTTGATAGTATTTTGTGATGCAAAAATAAGAAAATATAATTTTTTTTTATATCATTTTTGAAGAACTTATATTAAATTTGTAGTAAACATATTATAAAACGAAAAACTATGAAAACAAATATTTTAGGATTACCTGTAAAAGAGTCAGAACTGTTAGTAAAGGAATTAAATATTCTGTTATCAAATTTTCAGGTGTATTATCAAAATTTAAGGGGAATACATTGGAATATTCGTGGTAAACGTTTTTTTGATTTACATGTAAAATTTGAAGAATTGTACACAGATGCCCAATTAAAAATTGATATGATAGCAGAGAGAGTGTTAACCATTGGAGGAACTCCTTTGCATACATTTGAAGATTATATCAAAAATAATAAACTGACTGTTGGAAAGAATATTTCAAACGATGAAAAAGCAGTTCACTTAATTGTAAACTCCTTATCAGATTTATTAAAAATCGAAAGGGAAATTCTGAAACAATCAGACGAAATAAATGATGAAGGAACCAATTCTATGATGAGTGACTTCATCGCTGAGCAGGAAAAAACAATCTGGATGATGAGAGCCTGGTTAGAAGAAGAATTGTAATGATTTGCTTTTGAGTAAAATAGAAACAGAATGATGCGAAAGTGTCATTCTGTTTTTTTATGACTGTTAAATTTGTATAAAATTTTTAGCCTGACGCTTTGATTTTATTTGTTTAACACTATTTTTGCTCCAATGAAATTAATCGCTCGCATATTATTATTCATATTTATCGCCTTCTTATCGACCCCAACAATTGTTCAGGCGATAAAGAAAGGGACTAATACGGCTATATCTTTTAACTGTGCAGAGGAAGAAGTTCACAAAGAACTTAAATCTGTTGTACATCCTGCAATTTTAGAGCACGAGGTTGTATTGCCTGTTTATATTCAAAAGAAAACGATTGTTTCTGAAAACATCGTAAAATTAGATAATATTTCTCCGAGCATATTTGCTCCTCCTCCCAATTTAGTATAATACTTCCGATTATTTTGAACAGACTGCATTTTTGATTAAATGTGGTAAATCTTTAATGAATAATTTTTTTAGTATTGTATTATGACAAAAAAAATCAATCTTTTTGCCAACCTTAAATCTGATTTTGCGTCAGGTTTAGTGGTTTTCTTGGTGGCTCTGCCTTTGTGTTTAGGTATCGCAATGGCTTCCGGAGCGCCATTATTTTCTGGAATTATCTCGGGTGTTATTGGTGGGATTGTGGTAGGCTATTTAAGCCAGTCACACATTAGTGTATCGGGACCAGCAGCTGGGTTAACAGCTATTATTTTGACTGCTATTACTGATTTTGGTGCTTTTGATGTGTTTTTAATGTCTGTTTTTATTGCTGGATTAATTCAATTAGCATTAGGATTTCTAAAAGCCGGAAGTATCTCAAATTATTTCCCAACCAATGTTATTGAGGGAATGCTAGCGGGGATCGGAATTATTATTATCCTGAAACAATTGCCTCATGCTTTTGGTTACGATGCTGATTTTGAAGGTGATCAGGCTTTTATACAAAACGACGGAAGTAACTCTTTCTCGTTTTTATTCGATGTTCTGAAACACATTCACTTAGGAGCGGTAGTCATTTCGCTTGTTTCACTAGTTATACTAATTTCCTGGGATAAAGTTTCCTTTTTAAAGAAATTAAAATTAATTCCGGGAGCACTTGTTGCTGTTATTATTGGGATAGCTTTAAATGAATTTTTTGTAGCTACAGGAAGCTCATTGGCAATTGCAAAAGAACATTTGGTTTCATTGCCAGTTCCAAAGTCTTTTGATGAATTTAAATCTATTTTGATTGCGCCAAATTTTGCTGCTGTTACAAATCCGCAAGTTTGGGTAGTTGCTATCACAATTGCCATTGTTGCTTCTATTGAAACATTACTTTGTATTGAAGCTGCTGACAGAATGGATGTTCAGAAACGTTATACCAACACCAATGTTGAGCTTAGAGCACAAGGTATTGGTAATATTATGAGTTCACTTTTAGGGGGGTTACCAATGACATCAGTTGTGGTGAGATCATCTGCTAATAATAATGCAGGTGCAAAATCTAAGATGTCAGCGATTATTCACGGAGTGCTTTTGTTGTTGAGCGTTCTGGCTATTCCAACACTTTTAAACAAAATTCCGTTGGCAACTTTGGCAACCGTTTTAATATTAGTGGGATATAAATTAGCGAAACCTGCAACATTCAAACATTTCTGGGAAAAAGGAAAATACCAATTCATACCATTTGTTGCCACACTTGTATTTGTGGTAGCAACAGATTTACTTAAAGGAGTTGCTTTAGGAATTGTAATTAGTGTAATTTTTGTATTGAGAGGAAACTTAAAAAGAGCGTACAGCTTCAAAAAAGAAGAGTACGAAGACGGAGACGTTATCCATATCGATTTAGCACAGGAAGTTTCATTCCTGAACAAAGCGGCTATAAAATTAACATTGAATGAAATTCCTGAAAATTCTAAAGTAATAATTAATGCTCAGGATACAGAGTATATTGCACATGATGTTTTAGATTTGATTCGCGAGTTTAAGGAAACAAGAGCGATTGATGCGAACATCAAAGTGAAATTAAAAGGGTTCAAAGAAGCTTACGATCTTGAGAACTCACCTGACATTAACAATCACGTCTCTATAGAACATTATTATGATGTTGCAAAAAGAGCATTAGTCCAAAAAGAAACTGTAAAAGGAGATTTTTAAACAAATTATATTAATTAAGGTATTTCTCTAGTGTGAGAAGTATTAAAAATTAGATAACTTTACAGTAAAGTTATTTTTAATGTGTTTGAGCATTTAGAAATACCAATCAAAAAACAAAAAAATGAAAGAGTTTTATAAGCAATTATTAGAAAACAATAAGGAGTGGGTTGAAAAATCATTAGCATTAGATCCTAATTATTTTGCGGATTTGGCTAAAGGACAAACTCCACCATTATTATGGATTGGATGTTCTGATAGTCGTGTTCCTGCAAATGAAATTATTGGTGCTAAACCGGGAGAAGTTTTTGTACACCGTAATATTGCCAATATGGTCGTGCACTCTGATATGAATATGCTGAGTGTCCTGGATTATGCAGTAAATGTTCTAAAAGTAAAACATGTTATCGTTTGCGGACATTACGGTTGTGGCGGTGTAAAAGCAGCTATGGGTAATATGTCTGTTGGAATTATCGATAACTGGATTCGTCACATTAAAGATGAATATCGTTTGCATGATAAATACTTAAACTCTATTGAAGATGAAACAGAGCGTTTTAATGCTTTTGTCGAAATCAATGCTAAAGAACAAGTGTATAACCTGGCTAAAACATCAATCGTACAAAGCGCCTGGAAAAATGGTCAGGATTTAATGCTTCACGGATGGGTTTACGGATTAAACTCAGGTTTTGTAACTGATTTGAATGTAAATATTGCTTCGAATGAAGAGTTAGATGATGTATATCAGCTAAGTAATCTATAAAAAATTAAAATCGCCTCAAAAGGGCGATTTTTTTTTTTAGAACTGTTTTATAAATTAAACAGGTTCTTATTCGTTTTCATCCAGATTTTCATTAAAAGCCGATGGTAATAAGGTTGGAATAAACTTGATCAGTATCGGTAATAATAAACTTCCGCCCGGCAGTAAAAATATAGTCAGTGACGGAATCGTTTTGCAAATATCTAAAAGTTGTTTTTTTACTTTCTTCTTTTCTTTGGCATCCAAATCCCTCGTTGTAGAATAAGCCAGGAGAATCATTAATTCTTTACTCTGAATAATTTCCTTCACCAGTCTGTTTTTGTTTCTTACAATCAGTTTTACAACGCTATGCGTCATTTGATCGTAAAAATGTTTTACAGGATTAGAGTAATTAAAATAAGGAATTTTCTTTTTATGAGTGGTAATAAAATTATTGGTTGTATCGATGCTTTTGGTTACAAAATCATCAGAAACGTTCATCATTGAACCCAGCGAATATAAAAAGTAAGATTCCTCGTTTTCGACTACACCATCACTCCATAAAGCCATTCCGGCCATGTCGATTAAATAATAGCGTTCGAGTTTGTTACTGAAATAATCAAGCTGTAAAGTTTCAAGCGTATCAACGGTAACTTTTGAAAACTTTGAATAGCGTATCGAAGCTTCAAAAAGTTTTATTAATAAGTCATCGTGCTGTGATTTGATCGTTTTGGTTTTTAAAGCCAAAGCTACAATACCAAGCACTGTTTCTTCGATTCGTTTCAGATACTTTTCAGGAATTGCACCATGTTCCAGATACTGTCTGAAAGCCAAAACATCGATAAACAAAAGGGCATTGGTTACTAAATGCGAAAAGTTTTTACTGATAATACTATCATTGGTCTGAACTCTTTGATCGATGATGTTTTCTAAAGATAGGGAGGGAGTATCTTTTGGAAGTAAAATCTTGAACAAATTAAATCCTTCAGGATTCATTTCGTTGTAAAATTTTAATACTTCAGCAATAAAAGTGGTCGGCTCAAAGGTTCTTCTTTCTAAACAAAAAACGCCGTATAAAGTATTTAATAAGGCGACTTTAGAAATTTCGGTTTTAAACCAGCCTTTTATAGGAACCGGAATTCGGGAATCAATAGTAATGATGTGACCATAGATAAAACCGGTTTCTCTGACTTTATAGTAAAACGAATCCGTAGTTTCAAAAGGAATTGCTTCTGAGAACTTTTGTTCACTAAAAAACTTGTCTATCCAACCTGATGCTGATGGGTTAATCATTAACTTTTATTTATAGCTGCAAAGCTATATCTTTTTCTTGTTTTAGGATATATTTTAAATGAAATAACCACTAGATTTTTGTGAAAAATAGTGGTTATTTGTGTTTTTATTTTATGATTCCTGCACAAGCTGCTCTTCCGCCGGCATTTCCGGTAGGCTGAGTCGTGAAATCATCAGTTCCCTGATGTACAATTAAACCTTTTCCAAGAATGTCTTTAGTTTCATCACCACATCCAATACACCATTCATCAGTAGTTAGTGTTATAGAACCATTACCTTTTGCATCAGCAGTGAAGTTTCCGATATCACCTTTGTGGTATTCTGCAACACCCCATTTTCCGTGTTTTTTGAAAGTTGGATTCCAGTGTCCGCCAGCAGAACTCCCGTCAGCAGCACTACAATCAGCTTTTTCGTGAATGTGTATGGCGTGAACTCCCGGTGTTAAACCAGTCATTTTTGCAACAAAAGTTACTTTACCATCTTTCTCTGTAAAAGTAGCAGTTCCGGCAACTGTACTATTGCTTTTTGGTTCCAGGGCTACAGTCAGCGTTTTGGCATCTCCTGATTTTGTATTGGTCTTACAACCAACAAATAAGGCTGTAATTATAGCGAAAGAAACGAGTATTTTTTTCATATGAGAGGCTTTTAAATTAATTATTAAGTAAATTTAACATAAAATCGCGACATTGATTGTTGAAGATAGTTAAAAAAATCTAAAACTATTAGTGGCAATTTAATATCACTTTAAGCAAAGAACCAGGAATTATTGCGTAATTTCGTATAACCTCAAATTTAAAAGCCTACTAAATACTGTTTATTATTTTCTAATTTAATATATAAAATTATGAGAAAGAATATTTTAGTTTTGCTTCTTTTAAGTGTGGTCTTAATTTCATGTAACGTTTCTAAAACTCAAAAAAACAATTCCGTTTCAAAACTTGACGGAACATGGGAACTTAATTATATCAGTGGTCCAAGAATTGCTTTTGATGGTTTATATCCAAACAAAAAACCAAGCATTACTTTTAATGTAAAAGAAAATCAGGTCTCAGGAAACAATAGCTGTAACTCTTTTACGGGGAAACTGAATGTTACCGAAAGCAAAATTGATTTTACACAAGGATTGGGCGTGACAAGAATGATGTGCATGGATGCGCAGCAAGGTGAACAGGTCTTTATGAGTACTTTGCAAAAAATTACTTCATACGATGTTACGGATAACGGAAAAACATTGAATTTTATTTCCGGAGATATTGCGATGATGCGGTTTACAAAAAAATAATAATTGCCCTTTATACTCTATTAAAGATATATTATGAAAACTAAATTATCACTTTTATTAGTATTAGTATGCTTTTTGGCAGCTCCGGTTTTTGCCCAGCAAAAAACGAAGAAAGAATTAAAGGCAGAAAGCGCCCTGAAAAAACAAAAAGAAATTGAAGCTTTGATTGATGCTAAAAACTTTGTTTTCGAAGCACAAAAAGTCAATCCGCAAGGAGGCAGGTTTATTATTCTGAATAACAATAGTTATTTTTTAAACTTCAATACAGAAAAAACAACTTGTGATTTACCCTTTTTCGGGCGTGCATTTAATGTTCCTTACGGAGGAGACGGAGGAATAAAATTTGAAGGTATTCCGGAAAATATAAAAGTGGAAAAAAAGAAGAAAAATTATACTTTCAGAGCTACTGTTAAAGGAAAAGATGATGTCTATGATTTGATTTTTACAATCTTTTTTGATGGAGGAGCGTCACTTTCCGTCAATAGTAATAACAGGGCATCAATTTCTTATGATGGAGAAATTGAAGCGCCTAAAGCTCTCACGGATAAAAAGTAAGGATTTTAGTTTTTTTTCAATACTGAGTCCTGTGGTGTAGGCTTTGTTATTGTGCTATAAATATTTGTCATTAAATTTAAAATTATTTTGCAGGAAAAATCACTATATTTGATTGTACATAAATCTTTTAGAAACAAATTAAATTTTAAACTATGAAAAAATTAAGTCTTATTCTTATTATGGCAATTGCCTCGTTTTCAGCTTATGCACAATCTTCGTTTAAGGAAGATGTAGATGTGCTGCAAAGTATTTATGGCAAATCGAAAAGTGATCTTGTAAAACAGTACATGAATTTGTCTGATACGCAATCTGCCGCTTTTACAAAAGTATATGATAATTACGAAACAGAGCGTAAAGCACTTGGTCAGACAAAATTTCAACTGATCAATGATTATGCTGCAAATTATGCAACATTAACAGATGAAAAAGCCGATGAACTGGCAAAAGGAACTTTAAAAAATCATTTGGCTTATGAAAAATTATACTCTAAGACCTATAATCAGGCTAAAAAAGCTGTAGGAGCGATCAATGCAGCTAAATTTCTTCAGCTGGAAGTATATCTGCAAACCATAATTCGCGCTGAGATTCTCGAATCAATTCCTTTTATTGGTGAATTAGATAAATCAAAAGTTTAATCGTCTTTCTCTATAAACAGAAAAACGGCCGTTACAAATTGTAGCGGCCGTTTTTTTATTGTTTTAAAATGATTTATTTAGCGGTTTTTACTTCGTAAATAGCATTTACCATTCCGTTACGGGGAGCGTCCAAAGGAAGTTCCCAAAACATGATTCCACCAAGTTTTTTCGCTTTAGCATATTCCGCTTTTGCTTTGATTGAAGTTAAATTATCTCCTGTAGCAAAAGTTTTTTCTTTCTCATTGTACCAGTAAGCAGCTTTTGCTTTGTCATCCCAGAAATATTTCCAGCCATTTGCTTCTGTAAAAGTATCTCCGAAACTTTTAAAAGGAACACCCTGAATGTGCTCTCCTGCCTGATACAAACCATTGTTTGTGTTGGCTACATTTTTCCATGTTCTGGTATAAAATGCCCCGCCGATAACCAATTTTTCAGCCGGAATTCCTTGTTTCAATAAAAATTCAACGGCTCTGTCTGTAGATTCCTCTTTAGGGTTGGTGCTGTACAATGGTGTGTGATGTCCTGTTACTGTAGAATATCCGTTTACTAAATCATAACTCATAATGTTGATGCGGTTTACTAACGGCGCTACGGTTTTCCAGTCGATAGATTCATCCAGATATTTCTGAAAACCTCCGGCTGCAAAACTCAATTCGTATTTTTTACCTAATGTAGCTCGTAGAATTTTGATTAATTCTGTAAAGTTTGGTTTGTCAGCAGCCTGGTATAAATGTCCAGGCAGTCCCTCAATTGCCGGATATTCCCAATCTAAATCTAAACCGTCAGCTTTAAAATAATCGCTCACTTCTTTTACTGATTTTGCAAAAGTCAATCTTCCTTCAGCAGTAGAAAATGCAGCAGAACAAGGCTCACAACCTCCCCAGCCACCAAGTGAAAGAATAATTTTAAGTTGCGGATTACTTGCTTTTAAAGAAACCAAATACTTAATAGTGGTCGAATCTTTAGGAGAATCTACGCTTAGTTTCCCGTCTTTCAGATGTAAAAAACTAAAGATAATCTGGTCTAATTTCTTTACTTCGTAATCGTTAATGAGTTTGTCATCGCCCGTGTAATACGCAATGATGTCGATCTTTTTGTTTTTTTGTGCAAATGTACTTGTGGTAAAGCTGCACAATAAAAGCAGGGCAATCAGGTTAATTTGTTTCATTGTATGTTTTTTAAAGTTTTTAGAATGCTAAATATAAAACTTTTCAGGTAAAATACTAATTAAATAGGCAAACAGTATTGAGCTCATTTGTTACGTTTCTTGTTTAAAAAATCAAGTTTATGGCGTTTAAATAGGTTTTTTTTTTCTTTTTGACTAAATTTACCATACATCTCTAAATATATTATCAAAGTTATTTTTATAATAAAAACAACTTCTTTATCTGAATCTAAGATTCAGAGCAACTTTTGATAATAAGTGACAAACAATTTTACTATGAATAAAACTAAAAGCTCAAGTCCCTTTCAAACCAATTTTACAAAATCAGTTGCATTACCCAGTTTAGCTATAATTATTGCAATATCATTATTTTGTGTTTTTTTTTCAAAGGATACAGAGCAGGCTCTTAATGTTGTAAAAGCAATAATTTTTAAAAATTTAAGCTGGCTTTATGTATTGTTAGTGACTGTTTTTGTGCTGTTTTTGATCACATTGGCCATTAGTAAATTCGGAAAGATCAAACTGGGTGCAGATGATTCTGAACCTGAATATTCTTTTTTTTCCTGGATAGCAATGCTTTTTGCTGCCGGAATGGGAATTGGTTTGATGTATTTTGGAGTAGGGGAAACCATGTCACATTACGCAACGCCGGCAAATGCTAATTTGGCAGAAAATTTGCGGGCTAAAGAAGCGCAATTGTATACTTTTTTCCATTGGGGTTTTCATGCATGGTCGATATATGGTGTAGTAGGGCTTTCACTAGCCTATTTTGCTTATCGACATAATTTGCCTCTTGCCATCCGAAGCGGATTTTACCCAATCTTAAAAAATAGAATTCACGGAATGTTTGGAAATATCGTAGATGTTTTTGGTTTGTGCAGTACTTTTTTCGGAATTGCGACGACACTTGGTTTTGGAGTTGTACAGTTAAGTGCCGGATTAGTAAGTCTTCATTTAATTCCGGAATCCAGTTTCGGTTATCAAATTATCATTGTTTTGGTAGTTATGATAATAGCTGTTCTTTCGGCCATTTCAGGTTTAGGAAAAGGAGTTAAGAAATTAAGTGAGCTGAATATTATTATGGCCGTTTTATTAATGTTGTTTATTTTGGTTTTCGGACCGACTATCTATATTTTAAGCACCTTTACAGAAGGTTTGGGCCATTATATCAGTCATTTTATTTCGCTTACTTTTAATACGTATGCTTATGAAAAAGGAAGCCAGGAATGGTTTTCGAAGTGGACAATTTTATATTGGGCATGGTGGATTTCATGGGCACCTTATGTTGGATTATTTATCGCTAAAATTTCTAAAGGAAGAACTATAAGAGAGTTTATTTTGGCAGTATTATTTATTCCCGCCTTTTTTAATTTTTTATGGATGACTGTTTTTGGAAGCAGTGCCGTATGGATTGATGAGCATATTGCGCATGGGGCTTTGAGCGAATTTGCTAAAAATCCCGATACCTTATTGTTTAATTTCTTTACTTATTTCCCTTTTACTACGTTTTTAAATGTTTTATCTATTCTTATAATTTGCGTGTTTTTTATCACATCAGCTGATTCCGGAATTTTTATAATGAATGGTATCGCATCAAAGGGAGCTGTAACTTCTCCAAAATGGCAAAGTATATTTTGGGGTGTTCTGTTGTCTCTATTGGCATTGAGTTTATTGCGCTCCGGTGGTTTGGCCTCTCTGCAGACGATGACATTGATTACTGCTTTGCCTTTTGGAATTATTATGGCACTTTTATGTTATAATTTGTGGAAAGCGTTGGTGGTAGACAGCGAATATAGTGCTAAAAAATATTCGCACGGAAGTCTGAACTGGAACAATAATAACTGGAAAGAACATTTAGAAAAGATTGTAACAGTTTCTAAAAAGAAAGACATTCATAAATTTTTGAATGAAACGGTAAAAAAAGCTTTTGAAGAATTAGTAGTAGAATTGGCTAAAAATAATATTGAGGCACATATAAATTCTTTCTCTTCGCCTCAACAAGCCATTGAGCTGGAAATAAAATACGATCAGTTACGAAACTTCAAATATGGTGTTATGGCTCAGAAACAAACGGTTTCAGAGACTTTACTGAACGAAAAAAACACTCCGGATATTGACTTAGAATTCGTTTTTGAACCTGTTACTTATTTTGGTGATCATCGTAAGGGATATGATATTCAATATTTGAGTAAAGACGGAATTATCTCAGATGTTCTGAGAGAGTACGAACGTTTTCTGAACCTAAGTTCTGAGGGAGATCACGATTTGATTATGAAACCTAATAGTTAATTATTAATTGTAAATGGTTAATTGTAAAGGTATAACTCTATGGGTGTTTTAAACCGTGTAAGTTATATAAGATAATGTAAGCAGGATGTTTTAGAAAGTTACGCAACTTATAATATCTGTAAGAAATATAAGTAGTATTCTTTAAGTGTAATATAAATTATATAATGACTTAATAAAAGATAAACAGCATTGTTTGAATGAGCTTATATAACTTATATGGTGAAAAAAGATAAAAAAAAATAAACCCGCACTGTTATGGATGAGTGCGGGTTTAAACAAATTAAAAGCTAAAAACTATTTTTATATTAGAAGCAGTATTCGTTTTCTGCAACTAATTTAGAGGTAATTGTTTCTCTTAATGCCACAACATTTGGCATGTTTGTATATTTTGTAAAACGACGTAATCCCATTAACATCATACGTTGTTCGTCTCCTTCAGCAAAAGAAATAATTCCTTCTTTTCCTTTTTGAGTTACAATATCTACTGCTTTGTACAAGTATAATTTTGCCATTGCAATTTGCTCTTGTACTTTATCTTCACCTTGATTTTTAGCTAATTTTTCAGTTCTGAGAATAGTACTTTCCGCCATATAGATTTCGATTAAGATATCAGAAGCAGCCATTAATAATTGTTGGTGAGCATCTAAATCCGGTCCGTATTTTTGAACTGCACTTCCTGCAACCATTAAGAAAACTTTTTTCAGATTGGCAACGATTCCTTTTTCTTCTGCAAATAATTCAGAAAAATCCGGAGTATCAAAAGATGGAATTCCCATTAATTCTTCAGAAACTTTCATTGCCGGTCCTAGTAAATCAACGTGACCTTTCATAGCCTTTTTGATTAACATTCCCACAGAAAGCATTCTGTTAATTTCGTTTGTTCCTTCATAAATACGGGCGATACGGGCATCTCTCCAGGCACTTTCCATTGGCGTGTCTTCTGAGAATCCCATTCCACCAAAGATTTGAATTCCTTCGTCAGCACAATTCTGGACATCTTCAGAAACTGCTACTTTTAAGATAGAACATTCGATAGCATATTCTTCAACACCTTTCAATTCAGCTTCCTGGTGACTTGTTCCTTCAGCTTCACGAGCGATAATTCTGTCTTCGATATCTTTTGCAGCACGGTAAGAAGCACTTTCACCGGCATAAGCACTAGTTGCCATTTCTGCTAGTTTATAACGAATAGCTCCAAAGCTTGAAATTGGTGTATTAAATTGGATTCTCTCATTAGCATATTTTATAGCTCCTGAAGTTACTCTGCGCTGAGCATCAAGACAGGCAGCAGCCAGTTTGATACGACCAACATTTAATGCGTTCATTGCAATTTTGAAACCGTTTCCTCTTTCAGACAACATGTTTTCAACAGGAACTTTAGTATCATTAAAGAAAACCTGACGTGTAGACGAAGCGCGGATTCCTAATTTATGCTCTTCTTCATTCATCGAAATTCCGTTATCAGCAGTATTTTCTACGATGAAACCAGTAATATTTTTATCATCTCCAATACGGGCAAAAACGATGAAAACGCTACAGAAACCTGCATTCGAAATCCACATTTTTTGACCTGTGATAGAGTAGTATTTTCCGTCTTCAGATAAAACAGCTTTCGTTTTTCCAGAGTTAGCATCAGATCCTGCACCTGGTTCTGTTAAGCAATAAGCTCCAAACCATTCGCCTGTAGCTAATTTAGGAACGTATTTTTTCTTTTGTTCTTCAGTACCGTACAGCGTAATTGGCATGGTTCCAATTCCGGTATGCGCACCAAAAGCAGTTGAGAAAGATCCCGTTGCACCAGAAATGTAATCGCAAACCAACATTGTAGATACGAATCCCATTCCTAATCCGCCATATTCTTCAGGAACTGCAACTCCAAGAAGTCCCAGTTCGCCTGCTTTACGCATGCTTTCCTCAGTAAATGCGTAATCTTTTTTCTCAAAACGATTTTTGTTAGGCCAAATTTCTTTGTCCACAAACTCCTTAACAGAGTCACGCATCATTAACTGCTCTTCCGAAAAATCTTCTGGTGTAAAGACATCTTCGCACTTTGTTTCTTTAACTAGGAATTGACCTCCTCTTGTTTTATCGCTCATATCAGCCCCCTAACCCCCAAAGGGGGAATTCCTACTAGGGGTAAGTAGGGTGTAAATTGTTAAACTATTTTTTTATTTGTTTTTATGCATTTATTAGTTCCCCCTTTGGGGGTTAGGGGGCTTACAATACCTCGTAAATCCCCGCAGAACCTTGCCCAGTTCCCACACACATCGAAACAATTCCGTATTTACTACCTCTGCGTTTCATCTCGTCAAATAACTGAACAGAAAGTTTAGCTCCTGTACATCCAAGAGGGTGACCTAAAGCGATAGCTCCACCGTTTACGTTTACGATATCAGGATTTAAACCTAGCTCGCGAATTACAGCCAAAGACTGAGAAGCAAAAGCCTCGTTTAATTCAACCAACTCAATATCTTTTAATTCTAAACCAGCTTGTTTTAAGGCTTTCGGAATAGCTTTTACAGGACCAATACCCATAATTCTTGGCTCAACGCCAGATGAAGCAAAATTTACTAATCTGGCAATTGGCTCAAGATTTAATTCTTTAACCATGTCCTCACTCATGATTAAAACAAAAGCAGCACCATCACTCATTTGTGATGAGTTACCCGCTGTTACGCTTCCGTCGGCAGCAAAAACTGGTTTCAATCCAGCCAAAGCAGCAACAGATGTTCCCGCTCTTGGACCTTCGTCTTGTTTTACAACGTATGATTTAGTTTCTTTTTTTCCATTTTCATTGATGAAAGTCTGGTCAACAGTAATCGGAACGATTTGTTTATCGAATTTCCCTTCAGCTTGCGCTTTCAAAGCTTTCATATGAGAGTTGTAAGCAAACTCATCTTGATCTTCTCTTGAGATTTTGTATTGGTTTGCAACCGCTTCCGCAGTTAAACCCATTCCCCAGTAATAATCTTCGTGACCTGCAGCGGCAACTTTATAATCCGGAGTTGGTTTGTAACCTCCCATCGGAATAAAACTCATACTTTCAGCTCCACCAGCGATAATACAATCTGCCATTCCTGATTGGATTTTAGCAGTTGCCATTCCGATAGTTTCTAATCCAGAAGCGCAATAGCGGTTAACAGTTACACCAGGAACGTCTTCTACTTTTAATCCCATTAACGAGATCAAACGTCCAACGTTAAGTCCTTGTTCTGCTTCCGGCATGGCATTTCCTACCATAACGTCATCAATACGTTTTTTGTCAAAATCAGGCAGTTCATCCATCATAAACTGAATAGTTTCTGCTGCTAATTCATCAGGTCTTTTAAATCTAAAAACCCCTTTTGGTGCTTTTCCTACCGCAGTACGGTAAGCTTTTACGATATATGCTGTTTTCATTTGTTTTTGTTTTTTTTAAGAGTATAGAAAATAGATCATAGAAAATAGACTTTTACTTTGTCTCAAAATCTATATTCTATTCTCTTTGTTCTATTTTTTAAGATTATAGAAGATAGAGTATAGAAAATAGACTTCGCAAAGTCTGAAATCTATATTCTATTCTCTTTGTTCTATTTTCTAATTACGAAGTGGTTTTCCTTTAGTTAACATATACTGAATTCTCTCTAAAGTCTTTCTCTCAGTACATAAACTCAGGAAAGCTTCACGTTCGATATCTAATAAATATTGTTCAGATACTAAAGTCGCTTCAGATAAATCACCACCAGCCATTACGTAAGCCAGTTTGTTAGCGATTTTTTTATCGTGCTCAGAAATGTATTTTCCAGCTTCCATTTGGTCAGTTCCAACTAAGAACATTCCTAATGCTTGTTTACCTAAAACCTTAACATCAGTTCTTCTGATAGGTTGTGTATAACCCGCTTCAGCCATTAATAACGCATGTTTCTTAGCTTCAGCAATCTGACGATCTTTGTTTACTACGATAACATCTTTTCCATGTTGAAGAAGTCCAGTGTCGAAAGCTTCGTAACCAGAAGTCGAAACTTTAGCCATAGCGATCGTTAAGAAATACTCCTGAAGAACGTTCAATTCCACATCATTTTTGCGGAATAAATCTGAAGCTCTCAAAGCCATTTCTTTAGATCCACCACCACCAGGAAGTACACCAACACCAAATTCAACTAATCCCATGTATGTTTCTGCAGCAGCAACCACTTTATCAGCATGTAAGCTCATTTCGCATCCACCACCAAAAGTCATTCCGTGAGGAGCTACTACAACCGGAATAGAAGAGTAGCGAACGCGCATCATTGTGTCCTGAAACATTTTGATTGCCATGTTCAATTCATCATATTCCTGCTCAACTGCCATCATGAAAATCATTCCGATATTAGCCCCAACAGAGAAATTCGCTGCCTGGTTACCAATAACTAAACCTTGATATTCTTTTTCAGATAAGTCGATTGCTTTATTGATAGCCTGAAGTACATCGCCACCAATAGTATTCATTTTAGATTGGAATTCTAAGTTCAAAATTCCATCTCCAAGATCCTGAATGATTGCACCACTATTACTCCAAACTTTTTTGCTTTCGCGGATGTTGTTTAGAATAATAAATGAATCTTGTCCAGGAACTTTAACTTGTGATTTTGTTGGAATATTATAGAAATAAGTTGCTCCTTCTTTAACAGAGTAGAAACTTTCGCTTCCGGAAGCCAACATTTCAGTAACCCATGCAGCAGGCTCTAAACCTTCTGCTTTCATGATTTCGATTCCGTTGGCAACACCAATAGCATCCCAAATTTCGAATGGACCGTTTTCCCATCCAAAACCGGCTTTCATCGCATCATCAATTTTGTATAATTCGTCTGAGATTTCAGGAATTCTGTTTGACACATAAGCAAACATTCCAGAGAAACTCTTACGGTAGAATTCACCTGCTTTGTCTTTTCCTTTTACTAAAACTTTAAAACGATTGATTGGTTTATCAATAGTTTTTGTCAGTTCAAGCGTAGCAAAATTTGCTTTTTTAGCAGCACGGTATTCTAATGTATCTAAGTCTAAAGACAAAATATCTTTATCTACTTTTTTATAAAACCCTTGACCCGTTTTGCTTCCTAACCATTTATTTTCCATCATTTTGTTGACGAAATCAGGAAGTTTAAACAATTCGTGCTGTTCGTCTGTTGGGCAGTTTTCATAAATACCGTTGGCAACGTGTACTAAAGTATCCAAACCAACAACGTCAACGGTACGGAAAGTAGCCGATTTTGGACGACCAATTACCGGACCAGTCAATTTATCAACTTCCTCAATCGTTAATCCCATTTCTTTTACCAAATGGAATAAACTCTGAATTCCGTAAATACCAATTCTGTTTCCAATAAACGCCGGAGTATCTTTAGCAACAACCGAAGTTTTTCCTAAAAATTTAGATCCGTATTCGTTTAAGAAATCCAATACTTCAGTAGAAGTTTTTGGACCAGGAATAATTTCAAATAATTTTAAGTAACGCGCAGGGTTAAAAAAGTGGGTTCCACAAAAGTGTTGTTGAAAATCTTCGCTTCTTCCTTCGCTCATAAAATGAATCGGAATACCAGAAGTGTTTGATGTAACCAAAGTTCCCGGTTTACGGAATTTTTCGATTTGTTCAAAAACTAGTTTTTTGATATCTAGACGTTCTACAACAACTTCGATAATCCATTCAACATTGGCAATTTTTGCCATATCATCAGTCGTATTTCCAGTTGTAATTCGGCTAGCAAATTTTTGACTGTAAATAGGAGAGGGTTTCGATTTTAATGAATTCGCCAAATGTTCGTTTACCACACGGTTGCGAACGGCTTTACTTTCAAGTGTTAATCCTTTTTTAGCTTCAGCTTCTGTCAGTTCACGAGGTACGATGTCAAGAAGTAAAACTTCAACACCAATATTAGCAAAATGACAAGCTATACCTGAACCCATAATTCCGGATCCAATTACAGCAACTTTTTTAATTGTGCGTTTCATAAGTCGTTAAAATTTGTTTTTGTTTTTTGAATTTGGGATAAACCTTTTCATTACTATGAATGAAGTGGTATTATTCATTTTCTATTTTTTCTGTTTGATTAAATATATTTTTGTCCTGAATCAATTCGTTGATAATTTCAGAAACTTCAATAAAATGCTTTAGTTTTTCATCCGAAACATGTTTTCTAACCGTTTCATTAAATTTCAGCACCGTATTTTTAGATAAATCTCTTTTTTCTTTTCCAAATTCCGTCAGGTAGATCAAAACACCGCGACCATCCGTTGGGTTTTTCTTTCGAACAATCAAACCTTTATCTTCCATCGATTTTAATGTTCTGGTCAGGCTCGTAGCTTCCATTCCCATTCTTGGACCTAAAGCAGTAGACGGAGTTCCTTCTTCTTTGTCAATACTCAAAAGTGCAAATCCGGTCGCCATTGTGGCATCGTATTTTGCAGCTTCTTCGTTGTACATTCTTGATACAGCTTGCCATGTAGCTCTCAAAATATAATCTATTGTTTTCTCTTTCATATGTAACTATATCGATTTCAAATATAATCAAAAAATACTATGCATGCATATTAATTTATGATAAATTTTTGGTTAGTAAAAAAATAACTCTGATTTAGAGTGGTTTATGGTTTAATTTTAATTGAAATATACTATTCTTTTTTGAAGTTTTAACAAATTTAATGCTGTAAAAATCGTTTTATGGTTTTAAATTAAGATTTAATTCTACATTTTATAAAAAATCATGCGTTTAATTTAGTCTTATCTTCAGTACTATAGCGCGAAATTGCCTTTTCGAGGATCTTTTTCATACGATTTCGTAGATTTTCAGGTTTGATCACTTCGATACCATCACCAAAACCTAACAGAATGCGTTCCATTTCATAGTTAGGAGTAAGGAATATATGAACAATAATACTTTGATCCTCATTTTGTTTAATCAGTCGCTGCGAAGAATGCAACGGTTTTGTCAAAACATAAGGGGCGTTTACTGGATCAATCCAAAGTTCAATTCGTCTGGGTTGTGATCCTGTATTAACCGTAACGCCAATTACATTTTTATAAAACAAATCGGCATCAAAATCTTCTTCTAAATAAGGAAGATTAAAATCGTAATCAATCGAAATAATTCGATCCAAAGCCAAATTGGCAATAGGCTGAGAACCTTTTTTCTTTCCTACCAAAAACCATCTGTTATTAAATTCCTTCAAAATAAAAGGATGAAAATGAAATTTATTTTCCTCTCTCGATTTAAAAGATTTATAGGTAATTACCAAGACAATCTTCTTGATAATAGCCTGATATACTTCATCCAGATAATGCAAACCTTTCAGTTTTTCATTTTTATCCAGATAAATAACGGGCTTCGTGTGCGATTTCTCGGCATAGATTTTATCTTCCAAACGCTGCAGAATGTCCGATACATCGCTAAACAAAGAGAAGTCTTTAAACTGTTTCAACATCGAAACGGTTTCGGTCAAAACATTCATATCTGTTTCCGTCAGCGGAATATCCGTGATCGAAAATTCTTCGTTTTCATATTTATAATATTTTTTATCATAAACAATAATTGGCGCATTATAACCCAGTTTTTCACTTCGCATCAACTGAATATCCATCTGAATCGTTCGTTTGCTAATTGGGTTCTCCCGACCTTCATATTCAAACAAAGCTTCAGAACAGCATTCTATTAAATCCTCCAGTGTCCATTGCCTATATTTATTTTGTAGACATTTGTCAATGGTTTTGTACCGTATTAAGGCATTTTTGTTTTGTGACATAGTTTCTTGATTTTTCTCACAGAACCGTAGAATTTTTTCACGCAGATTTAAATAGATTTAAGCAGATTTGAATTTAAAATATAATCTGCTTTATCTGCTTAAATCTTAAAAAATCTGCGTGAAACAAAAACTTTGCGACTTCGCTCCCGATAGCTATCGGGATTGCGAGATTATTTTTTGCTTTCTAAAATGCTTATCTCTTTTTCAATATTATTCCTTGCTTTCTCTTCATACAATTTCCTGAATTCCTCAGTCTGAAAAATAAACTCATTCTCCAGAAAATGTTTCAAAGCTTTAGCTCTTCCTGGTTTGTATAGAAAATCAGGATAAATACTATATTCTTTTCTAATCTGTTCAAAGTAAATTTGATAATCGTCCCAATCTCGGGCGAGAATCTTTAAATCAAAATCGATAAGCCAATTAATATCTTCAACTTCATTATGCTGATGTTGTTGTGTAGCACAAATGGCATCAAAAACCAATTGTTTATTTAGTGTTGTATTTTCAGGCAAAATAGCCAAAGCATATTCAGCACTTTTGAATTCGTTATCTTTTTTGGAAGCCGAATAAACAACATCATGATAAAAAATAGAAAATAATATTTCATTTGGATTATCAAGTTGATTATGATAGGTATCAAAACTCGCAATCATATCTTTTATATGTGTCAGATTATGATAATGTCTTGATTTTTTGGAATATGCCTTTTCTAAATCCATCCAGTTTTTCTGAATTTCATTTGCTGAAAAGCCAATATTTGAAAGTAATTCAGAATAAATTCGGTCTAAATTCATGTTGTTTTTTACTCAAATATAAAATTCTTTTTCTACTGCGCAAAATAATTGCGCAGTAGTTCTGAAATCTTTGTTCAGGAAATAAAACAAATAGTATTTCTTAAAAGGTAACAAAAATTTTACTACGCAGAATAATTGCGCAAGAGTTTAGAAATCTTTGTTCAGAAAATAAAAACAAACGTTCATACAAATAAAAAAGAATAAAACAGGTCAAGTTTGAGTTACTTCGAAAACACTTTCCAATGTACACACTTCTACCATTACCTTTTTATTCAATTTAAAATGAAGCAGTAGCTCAGCGGTTAGAGCAGGTAGTTTTGAAATTATCCTTCAAAGGTCAATCAAAACTTACTTCGTACACTTCTAATGTCCGGGTCGTGGGTTCGAATCCCACCTGTTTCACAATTAATGGTCAATTAAAACTTACTTCAGACAATTGGTAACTTTCGGTTCGAGTCCGAACAAGTTTTAAAATCATCATTAATAAAAAAGGAGGGTCAAGATGAACTTACTTCTCGGGGAAACCCATCAGATAAAACAGTTCATCAATTACACTCGAATTTCAGGTCAAGTGTTTCTTACTTCAAAATCTTTTAGGTAGAACTCAGAAACGCCATTATCTAAATTTTAAAAATTAAAAAAATGAAAACAACAGCATTATTAAAAATCAGTTTGCGTCAAAACGCTATTTTCATTCCATCAGAAATGATTGCGAATGATATTAAAAAATTATCAGGATCAACATCGGTTTTTGTGACCAATGTTTCAAAACTCGGATTTACGTTTTCCGAAGCTTTATTACACGCTTTAAATAATGTAAAACCGAATTATAAATTAGAAGTTTTAGAAGTTCTGAGAGAAGTTTTAGGAACAGATAAAAACTGGGCGCCTTTGGTTAAAGAATGGAATATTCCAACCGGAGAATCTGCCATAGATCACGTTGCGACTTTTTTTGCCAATTTTTTTCAAACAAAAAACGGAACAACTTTGCAATGCGGACATATTATCCCAAACAATACTTTTCCTTTAGAAAGATACAATGGTTGTCCGTTTTGCGGAACTCCGTTTGAATTTGTAAAAATCGAAAATTACGGACAAGGAAGCAAATTAAAAGTTTTGGATTTATGGTCAGAAAAGGAATTGGAAGATTTCTACAAATCATTATTGCAATCTAAAACCGCTTTAGATGCTACGCAGGCAGATAGTTTAAAAATGGCGTTGAAATACTTGCCATTACCAAAAGTAGATATCGCAATGAAGGAAACTTTGATGTTGGTAATCGATGTTTTAATTGAAGAAGGTAAAGCCGAAAATGCGTGTCAGTATTTTAAATCGCCAACAGATATCTTAAGATATTTATGGTTCAAGAATACAGGATTGTTGCAAATTATTGAGCCAAAAACCATCATCAAACGAATATCTAAAAACGCAACTCATTTTTATAATCCTTTAGATACAAGTGCGCAGGCGAAAGTTGCGTCTCAAAAAGATTTGAAACTTAAATATTCCAGAAAAGAATGTTTGATGGTTGCATCCTGGTTGAATAATCTTGATATGGATGTTGAAACAATGTGCGAAATGATGCACCCAAAAAGAGGAATGTGGGTTCGTTTTATCCGAGCGCTTCGTTTGGCGGAGTACAGCAAAAGAAAAGGTTTTGAAAAATTAGCTTTTTTAATGGATGTGTTTTACAATCAGGTATATGACGTTTGGCAAAGTAAAGTAAACTCTTCAAGATTAAAATTTGATGCCGATAAAACATTTGCATTATTAAAACAACGTCCGGGATTGTTTGCACGTTCGTTATTCTCGAATATGCTATGGTTTGGTGCAGACGAAACCGTTGCTCATTTCGAAGAAATTATAGATAAAGTTCCTGCCAGATTGGTATTTACTTTGAACATGTATGCTCAAAATTATTTTGATAAAAACATGCAAAGAAGCGTAAAACCTTTAGGCGGAACCAACAAACGAATTGCGCCAAACGGTTTATTGAAATTGTACGATGATGATCAATTAGAAGCGATGAAAAACCAGATCGAAGAATTGTGTGTTTTGGCCATGAAAAAACGATTTGCAGCAATTGCTAACAAAAACAAAACGATCTATATTGATCCGCAATTGTTTAATATGCCAGTTTCGATTGGGGATAGAAGCGAAAATGTTCAGGATTTACCGGTTGCTTTAATGGGAACACGTTTCCCGATTGCAGGAAACGAAGTGCGATTGTTCATGCAATGGGGTGCAGGTTTGCCAGCGCAACACCTGGATATGGATTTAAGCTGTCATATTGCGTATGAAGATAAAGCCGATATCTGTTCTTACCACCGATTGGAAACTGTTGGTTGTAAACATAGCGGTGATATCAGAAGTATTCCGGCTAAAATTGGAACCGCTGAATATATTAACATCAACATTGATGATTTGGCGAAAGCCAAAGCCAAATTTGTAACTTTTACCTGTAATGCGTTCAGCAACGGAAGTATCACGCCAAATCTTGTTGTGGGTTGGATGAACAGTAAACACCCGATGAAAATCTCTGAGAAAACCGGAGTGGCATACGACCCGTCTTGTGTAGATCATCAGGTTCGTGTAACGCAAAATGTTGCCAAAGGTTTGGTTTTCGGAGTGTTGGATGTAGCCAAAAGAGAAATTATTTGGTTAGAGATGACTTTTGGAGGACAAGTTGTTCAGGGTTTGGATTTTAAAGGAGTTCAGGCATTATTAGCAAAACTAAGCAGCAAATTGAATATTGGTAGCTTGTTGCAACTTAAAGCGGAAGCCCAGGGTTTAACAATCATCCAAGATCAAAATGCCGATGAGATTTACAATGCACAATGGGCGATAAATGCTGCGGCAGTTACGCAATTATTAATTGATTAAAAAAAGGGGCAAAGGTTCAGAGTTGCAAAGGGGCAAAGGTTTTTGTAGAGATGTATTGCTGTGCGTCTTGCAAAGTTTTTTATAAAAGTATTAAACGTACAGTTTGTCATTTCTCCTTGCGTCGAAATGACATAAAATGCGAAATCTGCGTAAAAACCTTTGTCCCTCTGAACCTTTGCAACTTTGTACCTTTAAAAAAAATACTACGCGAAATAAGTGCGCACTTGAATTTGAATCTTTGTTTAAAGATAAGAACTAATGAATACAACGCTTTTAAAGGAAATGATTTCAAAAAATTATGTGCGGGTAAACAAACATCCTGAACATGATTTATATATTTATAATTATACCCAAAATGCTCAATTTGAGAGAATTTGGAATGAGGTAACTTTAGCGTGCAGAGGTTTGATTTTAGATGAAAATTTTAATGTTGTGGCAAAACCTTTTCCTAAGTTTTTTAATTTAGGTGAAATGGAAAATCAAATTCTTCCTGAATCGACTTTTGAGGTTTACGATAAAATGGACGGTTCGATGGGGATTTTGTATTGGATCGATGAGGTTCCGTTTATGGCAAGCCGCGGTTCTTTTGCAAGTGATCAGTCAGATAAGGCGAATGAAATGCTGCACGGAAAATACAGAAATTCATGGCCGCTTTTGGATAAAAACAAAACCTATTTGTTTGAAATTATTTATCCTGAAAACCGAATTGTTTTAGATTACGGAGCAGCAGAAGAACTTGTTTTACTGGCCATTATCGATACACAATCCGGAGAGGAATTTCCGCTTGAAAATATTGGTTTTCCTGTAGTTGAAAAATACGACGGAATCAAAGATATTCTGACTTTGAAAGAAATGGATATCGATAATAAAGAAGGTTTTATCATTAAATATACGAACAACTTTCGGGTAAAAATTAAATTTGATGAATACCTTCGTTTACACCGAATCATCACTCAGGTTTCGAATTTGAATATCTGGGAATATTTGAAAACCAATCAATCAATGGAAGAAATTTTGGAACGTGTTCCGGATGAATTTTTTGAGTGGGTAAAACAAACCAAAAGAGATTTAGAAAATAAATATTCGGTAATAGAAGTTCAATGTAAGGCAGATTTTAAAGTTTTGGAATCACGCAAAGAAACTGCTTTGTATTTCATGACTTGTCAATATCCGGGAGTTTTGTTTGCAATGCTGAATAACAAAAATTATTCGGAGATTATTTGGAAAATGATTCGTCCCGCATTTGAAAAACCGTTTAATAGAGAAGAAGAATAAAATGAGAAAAGTAATTTTAATGAAAGGATTGCCGGGAAGCGGAAAATCGACTTTGGCAAAAAAGATAATTGCAGAAAACCCTGAGACCTATAAACGAATCAACAGAGACGATTTGCGCGCGATGTTTGATAACGGAAATACTAGTGATAAAAACGAAAAATTCGTTAAAAAAGTACGTGATTTATTAATAGTAAAAGCTCTTGAAGAGGGAAAAAGCATTGTGATTGATGATACAAATTTATCTGAAACAAATTTAAGACGCGTTTCTCAATTGGTTCAGGAATATAACACAAAATTCAATGAAAAGGTTGAAATTGAGGTTATGGAAGTTAATACAGATGTTGCGGTTTGTCTAGAACGAGATGCGTTGAGAGAAAAACCGGTTGGAGAAAAAGTAATCAGAAAAATGCACAGACAATTTTTTAAAGATTCTCCGGAATACTGCGCTCAAAACCCAAATCTGCCAAAAGCTATTATCTGCGACCTTGACGGAACGCTGGCTTTAATGAACGGAAGGAATCCTTTTGATGCCAGTAAATGTGATGAAGATGAAATCAATAATCCGGTGGCGAATGTGTTGCGAAATTACAAGAAATTGGGATATGAAATATTGCTGGTTTCGGGAAGAGAAGACCGATACAAAGAACCAACATTGCGATTCCTGGAAAAACACGAAATCGAATACGACAACCTGATCATGCGTAAAACCAAAGACAGCCGAAAAGATTCGATCATAAAAACCGAAATCTATAATGAGTTTATCAAAGATAAATACTTTGTAGAATTCGTTCTGGACGACAGAAACCAAGTTGTCGACACTTGGAGAAACGATCTGAAATTACCTTGCTTCCAGGTGTATTACGGGGATTTCTAGAAGAGAGGTTCAAAGGTGCAGAGGAACAAAGGGACAAAGGCAAAAACTTCGCGACTTCGCTCCCGATAGCTATCGGGATTGCGAGATTAAAACCAGACAAAGAGAATAAAAAACTTTGCGTCCTAGCGCCTTAGTGGCAAAAAAAAAACAGGCATGGAACTAGTAAACAAAGACTTCGAAATACTCACAGATTACATTCTGACCTTTCATTTTTATAAATACCTCAATATCGATCTAATCGAAGACTGGGCAATCGAATTGATCAATTCAGGTTATGAGAGTGAAGCGATTTATAACTTGGCTTGTTTCTATAAACCAATTGATTCTGATGAAGTTCAGCCTTATCTCGAAGCCGTTCTCTCGGAATTGAATCTAACGGCAAAAAACAAAGAGGAATCTCAAAAAAGTCATATAAGATATTTTCTAAATAAAGTAGCGAAACATGACGATGTGAGAGGTAACCTGAAAAGAATGCTGCATCTCTATTGCGACTTTGATGTAGACAAAGACATAATCGATCTCTCTGTTCTTGATGATGCTTGGGATGATTTGATAGCAGGCCAAGTCAATTGGTATTATAAAGATGTTAGTCTGGATACTATCGAACAAGAAGTTATAGTAATGGCCCAAAAATGGCTTTATGAAAATTGATAGAGAAGGTTCAAAGGTTCAGAGTTGCAAAGGGACAAAGGTTTATCCTCATTTTATATTAGAAATGACAACTTTGTGTAAAAAACTTTGCGACTCTGCTCCCGATGGCTATCGGGATTGCGCGATTAAAAATACAAACCAAACAAAAACTTAGCGTCTTAGCGCCTTAGTGGCAAAATAAAAAAATAATAAACGTTCCAAAGAGGAAAAAAGACTTAGAATCTTAGCCTCTCAGAATCTTAGAAACTTAAAAAAAATATGAATACATACATAGACATAGGAATTAATTTAACCAATAAACAATTCCAAAACGACATAGACGATGTCGTACAAAACGCTTTAGATGCCGACGTATCGCAAATGATACTCACCGGAACAAGCGTAAGAAACAGTGAAGAATCCTCTAGAATAGCAAAAGAATATCCCGGAATATTATATGCTACAGCCGGAATTCACCCGCATGATGCGAAGAGTTTTGATGTGCAGAGTATTTCGAAACTGCGAAATTTACTAAAACAGAAACACGTAGTTTCGGTAGGCGAGTGCGGACTCGATTTTGATCGTGACTTTTCGCCCAGAAATGTTCAGGAAACGTGTTACAAAGCGCAATTAGAATTGGCGATTGAAGTTCAGAAACCTTTGTTTTTGCATGAAAGAGCCGCTTTTACAAAGTTTATGGACATTGCAAAAGACTATTTGCCACAATTGCCAAAAGCCGTTGTACATTGTTTTACCGGAACTTTGCCCGAAGCCAAAACCTATCTCGATAACGGATTTTATCTCGGTTTTACCGGAGCAATTTCAGACAGTAAACGTTTTGATCATTTAAAAGAAGTGATTCAGTACGTTCCGCTGGACCGAATGATGATCGAAACCGATGCGCCATTCATGCTGCCGAAAAACGTACCCAATAATCTCCTGAAAAAACACTACGAACGCCGTTGCGAACCTGCTTTTCTGCCTTTTGTTGCAGCAACTGTGGCGCAGTTTAAAGGAGTTTCGGGGATTGTTGTTGCGGAGGAAACTGCGAGGAATGCGAAGAACTTTTTTGGGATTTAGATTAAAACTTTTATTTACTTTTTGTTAACCATAGATTTGCAAATTTATTTTGCCGGTTTGTGGTTTTTTATTTGTTAATTAGGCTTCAATAATTTTTAAAATTCAATTGAGATGAGTGTAGCTACCGAAGGTGTTAAAGGTTGCGAATATAAGTATAAAGTAACTGTCTTATTTGCACTTTTACATTGTAATGATTTTAATTCAGAACTATATGTTGAGAAGATTGGAAGTGAAGATATTACTTTTGTCGATGAAAATCAAAATTGTATTGAGATACAAATTAAGAGAGAAAGAAGTAATATTGGTTTTACAAAGATTCTTGAATGGTTGTCTCATTTTCAAGAAAGAAGCAGTAGTAATAATTTATTATTAAGAGTTAAAGATAAAAAAACAAAATGTTTATTTGTCACTCGTTCAAGATGTAGTGACGAAGCTTTAATATTTTTAAAAGAGTTTCCTTTAATTGATTCAAATAGTAATAATATTTCAGGACAAGATATTTTGAAATTTAAAAATGAATTAAAAGGAGTGAAATTTAAGGATACTAAATTAGATATCAAGAGAAAAGCTTTTTGCGATGAATTATCAAATAAATTAAATAAATCTGACATCGAAGTATTAATAAAAAACACTTTGATTTGGGAGCAAATAGTAGAAGAAAAGGTAGATGATGAGATTTTAAATTGTTTAAACAAAAAAATTTCAATACCACAATCACTTTCAGAGGATCTGTACTTGAAATTACTTGAAATTGTAAAAAAAGGTAGAGATTCAAAAAAAGATATTATTCCGACTTTAAAGAACTTAATTTTCAAATCAAAAATAAATAGATATACCATTACTGAAAATTTTATATCTCGAAAAGAAGAAGTTGAATGTTTTGAGATTTTAAATAATTCAAATTTGTTATTATTAACTGGAATATCACAATGCGGTAAAACAGAATTAGCTAAAAAAATAGCAAATGATTTTATAGATATAGGATACAATTAGGTATCGGTTTCGAGCGAATTTTTCCAAATTGAAAACTTTTTTAATCAGAATAGGGAAGAAGATAAAATTTTAATTTTTGAAGATCCTTTTGGTCACTTAAAACCAAAGAGTGAATCAAATGATATCAAAAACAAAATAATCGATTTATCAAAAAAATTATCATTAAACCATAAATTAATTATTACCAGTAAAATTGAGATTTTAGACGAGGCTTTTTCTGAAAAAATACATGAAAATATAATTAATTTAACAGAAGACGATAATAAATTAATATTGAATTTTTGGGTAAAATTTTCAGACGCTCAAAAAGTTGATAAACTAATAGTAGAAAAAGTTAGTGATTATATTAGAAAAGAAACAGAGCATAAAATTCAAGTAGGTCAGTTACACTATTTGTCAAGATATGATTCAGATAAATTAAATTCTAAATCGTTAACTGAATTAATAAGTATTGCTCGACATAATGCTAATGATATTTCAAATAATTTATTAAAAGATAATTTTGAACAGTCAAAAATTTTGGGCATTATGTCAATATGTTGTAATAACAATATTGGAGTTAATATTGAGGATTTAGGTTTTATTTTATCAGATGATGATAATCAGTATTCAATATTTAAAAAAACTAAGTTTTATGAAGTTCTTAACGATGAGACTAAATTTCCTAAATATGCTAAAACCAACAAAATTAAAAAAAGATTTAAAGAAAGTATAGCATATTTTGAAGAAAGAGGTTTTTTAAAATATGATAATAATAAGTATTATTTTTCTCATCCTAATTACTATGAAGTAGGGAAAAACTTGTTTTTTAGAAAGAGTTTTGAAGAACAGAAATTAAATATAGAATATTTAAAAAAATCAATTATTTGTATTAATCCAACCTCCTCTTTATTTTCGTGTAAGCAGTTGGTATTAGTTTATAATAGAATAAATTTAAACTTTAGACAGAATATTAAAGAATTAATGTTTTTGTCAAATAGATCAATTTTTCCAGCAGTTGAAGATTTCTCATCAATTAATTTAATTAGTATAATTGATGATATTGACAATGATAATGAAAAAGAAAAAATCATTAATATTATTAACCGTGGAAATACTGATTCAAGTTCAATAAGATGGCATAATAAAGAGATTCCATTTCTTTGCAAAGGAGATAACGCAGAACATTATTTTGGAGATAAAATATCTGAGATAGAAATAGAAGAAATTGAAAGTAAAATTTTAAATAATGTCGATGTAAAGCTGTATGACGTTTGGCGCTTTGTTAATTATTATAAATTAGTTGCTTACAGTCGAATTTATAATAAGTTTAATGCTAATTTAATTAATTCACTTCTATACCATGAAGAAGTATTTATACGAAAACATGTTGC
>NZ_MUGR01000002.1:0-304 GCF_002217195.1 Flavobacterium aquidurense
GTAAAAATGAGTTTTCACGAAGAAAAAATCCCGGATTTTCTGGAAAATTTCGAAAGTGTGAAAGACAAAATACGAAATGCTGAGGGAAATCGTTTTTTAGAATTGTATCAGGATAAAAATGACAAATGCATCTTTTTCACCTATAGCTACTGGGAAACAGAAGAACATTTAGAGAATTATAGAAATTCTGAGTTTTTTAATTCTGTTTGGAGTTTTACAAAAAAATTGTTCAATGCAAAACCGGAAGCGTGGAGTGTGGATAAGCTCGTTACTTTAAATTAGTTTATTTGTTTCAAGTTTTAGG
>NZ_MUGR01000002.1:346-172375 GCF_002217195.1 Flavobacterium aquidurense
AACCTGAAACAAAAAAAACTTGAAACAAAAATAAGTTACATGAAATCAATCATTTTACGAGAAATAAAATCCTTTTTTGGCTCTCCTATTGGCTATTTGGTCATCGCTATTTTCTTAATTAGCAACGGACTATTTTTATGGGTTTTTCAAGGAGATTACAATATACTGAACACGGGTTACGCTGATTTGACTCCGTTTTTCACTTTAGCGCCCTGGATTTTAATTTTCCTTATTCCGGCCGTTACCATGAGAAGTTTTTCTGACGAAAAAAAACAAGGAACATTAGAATTGCTTTTGACGAAACCATTATCGATCTGGCAAATTGTAAACGGAAAATTTTTAGGTTCGTTCCTATTAATTATTCTGGCAATTATCCCAACCTTTATATATGTAAAAGTAATTTCAGATTTGGGTTCTCCTGAAGGAAATATTGACATGGGAAGCACAATTGGCTCTTATTTCGGATTATTGTTTTTGATTGCAGCTTATTCTGCGATCGGCATCTTTACTTCTACCCTTTCAGAAAATCAGATTGTAGCTTTTATCATATCCGTTTTTCTGTGTTTTATCTTTTATTTCGGGTTTGAAGGTTTGTCTTCACTGATTCCGGGATCGTCAACTATTATTTCGGCGCTGGGTATGCAGGACCATTTTAAAAGTATGAGTCGGGGCGTTATCGATACTCGTGATGTTATTTACTTTCTGAGCATAACAGTGTTGTTTCTGTCTTTTACTGTTTATCAATTAAAATCTTTTAAAGCGTAATGAAAGCATCTACTCAGCAAAATATCAAAACATTAGCCATTACTCTTTTTGTTTTAATCGTTTTAAATGTATTAGGAAGTTTATTTTTTCACCGATTCGATTTAACCAAAGACAAACGATACACTTTATCCGAAACCTCTCTGCAAATTGTAAAACAGGTTAAAAATCCGTTATCGATTAAGATCTATATGCAGGGTGATTTACCAGCAGATTTCAAACGTTTACAACAGGAAACCAGACAATTACTCGAAGAATTCCAGGCCTATAACAGTAATATCGTTTTCGAATTCGTTAACCCAATGGAAAACGAAGACGAAAGTATGGATGTTATAAAATCGTTATATCAAAAAGGTCTTACGCCAATCAATATCACTGTTGATGACAAAGGAAAACAATCTCAGGCAATGGTTTTTCCCTGGGCGATTGCGGTTTACAACAATAAAGAAGTCAATATTCCTTTATTGAAGAACATAATGGGAACTTCGACCACTCAAAAAGTAATTGGATCAATTCAGCATTTAGAATATTCGATTGCCGATGCGATTAACAAAATCAGCAAAGACAGGCAAAAAAAGGTTGCGATCATCAAAGGAAATGGAGAACTAAAAGAAGCTCATATAGCAAAAATGCTGATGCAAATTCGTGAGAGCTATTATATAGGTCCTTTCACGTTAGATTCTGTAGCGAAGAACCCAAGCGGAACTTTAGACACCTTAAAAAAATATGATTTAGCGATTATTTCAAAACCAACTGAATCTTTCTCTGATGAGGAAAAACAGGTTTTAGATCAGTTTATCATGAATGGCGGTAAAACATTATGGCTGATCGATCAGGTTGCAGCTGACATGGACAGTTTGTATAACCAGTCAGGCACAACTCTTGCGTATCCAAGAGATTTGAATTTAAACGATATGTTCTTTAAATACGGATTCAGAATTAATCCTGATCTGGTAAAAGATGAACGAGGAAGCAAGTTGAAATTGGCGACAGGCGAACAAGGAAGTGCAACACAATATCAGGAATTTATCTGGAAGTTTGCTCCGGTTGTAGTGCCAACCAGCAGTAATCCGATTGTAAAAAACTTAGGCGAAATCAAATTTGATTTCGCAAGTTCGATTGATACTTTAAAGAACGGAATTAAAAAAACAGTTTTATTGCAATCGTCTCAATATTCGAAAGCAATTGGAACTCCTACAGAAATTACCTTAAACAGCGTTACAGAAGAAACTTCTCCTCAGGATTATCTCAACAAAGGAAACATCCCGCTTTCTGTTTTATTGGAGGGTTCTTTTCATTCTGCTTTTGAGAATCGTGTTTTGCCTTTTAAAGAAAATTCATTTTTAGTAAAAGGAAAACCAAACAAGATGATTGTCATTGCTGATGGAGACCTGGCAAGGAATCAGCTGGATAAAAATATGATGCCGGTTGAATTGGGTTATGATCAGCGCACCGGAAACTTATATGACAACAAAGATTTTATGATGAATTGCGTTAATTATTTACTGGATGATACCGGACTTATTAACATTAGAAGTAAAGATGTCAATTTACCTTTATTAGACAAGAACAAAGTTTACGAAAATTATAGCCTGACACAATTCATAACTATCGGACTTCCAATTCTAATTTTATTGGTTTTTGGATTAGCATTTACTTACATTCGTAAAAGAAAATACAGCAAATAGATGTTAATAAAAAAATTGCGAAACTAAGATTGTTTACGATATATTTGTAAAACCTATCTTAGTTGCAGAAAAACTAAGTGAAAGAGCAAAAAAATAAAACAAAAGAGATGAAATTTATAGTATCGAGTTCGTACTTATTAAAACAATTACAAGTTTTAGGTAGTGTAATCAACAGTAACAATACGTTGCCTATTTTAGATAACTTTTTATTTGAACTAGACAATAATGAGTTGACAGTTTCGGCTTCGGATCTTGAAACTACGATGTCTGCTACATTATCAATCGATTCTACAAGTAAAGGAAGTGTTGCTGTACCTGCAAAACTTTTGCTTGAAATTTTAAAAACGTTCCCGGAACAGCCTTTAACTTTTACAGTTGAAGAAAACAATACGGTTGAGATCAGTTCAAACTCAGGAAAATATGCTTTAGCATATGCTGCAGGTGAAGAATTTCCTAAATCTGTAAGTCTTGAAGATCCTTCTGTAACGCTTGTTCCTGCTGATGTTTTAGCAACTGCAGTAAGCAAAACAATCTTTGCTGCCGGAAATGATGATTTACGTCCGGTAATGTCAGGAGTTTTCTTCCAGTTCTCACCGGAAGGATTGACTTTTGTTGCTACAGACGCTCACAAATTGGTAAAATATGCCCGTACAGATGTAAAAGCATCTCAGGTGGCTGATTTTATTATGCCAAAGAAACCTTTGAATATTTTGAAAAGTATTTTAGGAAGTTCTGATGCTGAAGTAAAAATTGAATACAACGATTCAAATGCGACTTTCTCATTTGACAACTATATCTTAATGTGTCGTTTGATTGATGGAAAATACCCTAATTATGAAGCGGTAATTCCAAAAGAAAATCCAAACAAATTAATGATTGACCGTTCTTTATTTTTAAGCTCTGTTAAACGTGTTGCGATTTTCTCTAACAAAACAACACACCAAATTCGTCTAAAAATTGCCGGAGCTGAATTGAATGTTTCTGCTGAAGATATCGATTACTCTAATAAAGCGGAAGAAAGACTGACATGTGATTATCAGGGAGACGATCTTCAGATTGGTTTTAACTCTCGTTTTCTAACAGAAATGCTGACTAACCTGCAATCAGATATGATTATGTTAGAGATGTCATTACCTAACAGAGCCGGAATTTTAACACCAGTAGATGGTTTAGAAGAAGGTGAAACTGTTACAATGTTGGTAATGCCCGTGATGTTAAATAGTTAACATCAAAAGTTCTTTTTGTTACAGGGATCTTTTTTAGTTTCAAATTAAAGACATATCATTGTAAAAAAAAATAACAACGCTATTAACCAACCATTTTTTATACCTAGAAACCGCAATTCTTTTTTTAAGATTTGCGGTTTTTTATTGTGGGAAAGTTTTTTTTGTTTCAAGTTTCAGGTTTCAGGTTTTTCCTGAATTGTGTGGATTGTGTGGATTTTACCGCAAAGCACGCAAAGTTTTTTCTAGCGTTAACGTCTACAAACGCAAAGTTCGCAAAGTTTTGAGTGAAAAAACTTTGCGAACTTCTATTTTTGTAAAGTTAATTTATAAGTTACACTTTTTTAATCTCGCAGAGTTGCAAAGTTTTTTAAACTCATACTCTCATTCTTTGGTTAGCCTAAATAAGATGCAGACGTTATCAAGATAAACTTTGCGTCCTTGCGTCTTTGCGAGATTATTTTCAGCCCAATAAAAAGATTCTTGCGTGCTTTGCGGTAAAATCCACACAATGCAAGAAAACCTGAAACCTGAAACAAATAAAAACTTGAAACAATTTTTATAACTTTGTACTATGAAAATAGAAATTTGGTCGGACATCATGTGTCCGTTTTGTTATATCGGAAAAAGACAACTGGAAACAGCTTTAGCTGAGTTTCCGGATGGTGAATTTGAAATTGAATGGAAAAGTTTTCAACTTGACCCAACGATCACGCCACAATCAGATAAAGACGTTTATACGTTTTTAGCTGAGAGAAAAGGTATTTCTGTCGAGCAGTCTGTAGAAATGCACAAAGGTGTCACAGAACGCGCAAAAAGTGTTGGTTTGGACTATCATTTTGACAAAGCTATTATCTCAAATTCATTAACTGCACATCGCATTATACAACTGGCTAAGACTAAAAAACTAAGCGATGCAATGGAAGAGATTTTCTTTAAGGCATATTTTACTGAAGGAAGAGATTTAAATGATGGGCCAACCTTAATAGAATTAGCTGTAAAAGCTGGCTTAGATCAGGATCTGGTTTTACAAGTTCTAAAAGATGAAGCGTTATTTTTAAAAGATGTTCAAAATGATATCACCGAAGCGCAGGAAATTGGCGTACAAGGTGTTCCTTTTTTCGTTTTTAACCGAAAATATGCAGTATCAGGCGCTCAGCCCGTTGAAGCTTTTGTGAATACTATAAAAGAAGTATTGAAATAAATGATCTTATCATTCTGAGGAACGAAGGATCTCCAAACTTTGTAGCACTACTTGTGGAGATCCCTCGTTCCTCATGATGACAAACTGATAAAAAATTGTTAGTTCTTCGACTTCGCTCACATTGACAAACCAAGTCAAATCTATCTATTCTCTTTACTCTTTACTCTAAAATCCACACTCCTAAATCACTCCCATTTTCTGCATTAAGAAAGTAGCGCTTTTGTTTTTACAGATTCCGCTTCGGAGTTTGTAGTCGAAATGAAGCTCGTTATTTTGAATTTCTACTTCAAAACATTGATTGGTTAATGTATCCGGATATTCATTTGTTGTTAAACAAACCTCGATATCATGCGTTGCTATGGCTCCAATTGCATTTTTAGCAATGACCTTTTTCACGACTTCGATAGTTCCGTTTCGTTTGTCATCAGAGTTTGTACCTCTTAATATTTCATCTAACAAAACAAAAGCAGGCTGATCTTCCAACGCATCCATAATTTGTTTTAAACGCTTGATTTCGGCAAAAAAGTAAGATTCGCTATCTGCTAAAGAATCCGACAATCGCATTGAAACTAAAACTGGAAGTGGATGAATATTAGCTTCTTTAGCACAAACAACTGAACCTACTCCTCCTAAGACCATATTGATGCCCAAACTTCGTAAAAAAGTACTTTTTCCGGACATATTAGATCCTGTCAAGATCATAAACGATTCTGGATAAAAATGAGTATCGTTCCCTACTCTGGTTGCCGGATTTAATAAAGGATGGCTTAAATCAGAAAATCCGATTTTATATTCTGAATTGATTTTCGGGAAAACAAAATCAGGATTATTGTACGCCAGATTCGCAAGGCTATTTAAGGCTTCAAATTCACCAATAATAGCAATCCATTTTTCCAATTCGGTCGAATAATTGTCTTTCCATTTTAAAAGCGATTTCAAAACATGAAGATTAAATAAAAACGAGCCATTAAATACAACTGCTGTTACAAGATTATTAATCGTATCCATTCTCGAAAACAATTCAGACAAGTCTTTTAAATGTTTGCTGGCGGTAGCATTTTTAAAAATTAACTGTTGCTGTAAATCGATTAATTTTTTGGATTGAAAAGTTTCCGTTTCAATTTTCTGAACTAATAAACTGTATTGTTTAATGATTTTATCTACGTTGTCCGCTTTGGCGATTTCAGATTGAATCCTTTTGAATGACTGCCCTAAAACAATTAGATTCGCAATAAAAATATACGTCAGGTAAGACAATAAAATAGTTTTTGAAGTAATAAAATAAGCTACTAAAAATCCTAAAAACAACGTTGGAAGAATAACAGATAACGCAACTAAAACTTTAGGTAAGGTATTATTTTTAAATGAATTCCAATAAAGTAACGAATCATACGAATTTTTAGAATCGTTGCTGATCATTGCAAGAGCAAGGAAATCCTGACGCCAGTCGATTTTAGATTTAAGCTCATTGATTGCTTCCTGATTTTCGAGAATTGTTTCATTGGGCAACAAGTTTAACAATTGATTTGCCAATGTTTTTTTTCCGATAAAAGTGGCGGTTCTGTTTGTATTCTGAAATAAAGAATGTTCTCCAAAAATATCTAAATCGTAAGCATACGGATGATGAAAATCATTGAATTCAATTCCGTTTTCAAAAGGTATTTTTTCTCTTTTTAAATACGTGATTTCGTTTTGATTCAGTTTCAGAATTGCTGTTGTAAGCTCTTTCTGAAAAGATAGGCGTGAATGAATTCTCATTAAAAAAAGAAAACCAACAAAAGACAGAAAAGCAAAAACTGCATAAAGAATCTCATTGGTTTTTATATAATAGAACAATAAAAACAGGCAAAGAAAAATACTTAAAAGACGCAGAATACTAATGCTGTTGTATCTCTTGTTGATTTTATGAAAAATTGTAGTGTAATGCTTAACTTTATTTTGATATGCTTCCATTTCTTAGATTTAAATGAAATACAAATATAGCTTTTACACCTAGCATTTTACTATCAAACTTTAGCAGATTTTATGTTTCATGCATTACTAAAACAGGAATCGAAACTTCTTTGGCTATTTTTTTAGTAAAGCTGGACTCAAATAAACTCTCAAAGAAAGATCTTTTGTGTGTTATCGTTGTTAACACGTCGATATCTTTATACAATATAAAATCAAGAATTGTTTCTTTTACTTCGTCACTTGGCAGAACGAGAAACTCAACATTTTCATTGGCAAACTCTTTTTCCCATTCTTTGATAGTTGTATCCGCAACATCTGTACTTGTTGTTTTTACATATAAGCTTTTTACTTTTGCATTTGTTTTTCGAGCAATATTGAGTACTTTTCTTAGCTCTGCTTTATCTTTTTCACGATAACGGGTTGTAAATCCAATTGTTTTTATTTTTTTATATTTTGCATCTGCAGGAATACATAAAACAGGAACTTTAATTTCTGAAATTACGGCATTTGTATTTGAACCAAGAAAGAATTTAGTCCAGTCTGTGACTCCTGACGTACCCATAATAACAAAATCTACTTTATCTTCTTCTACGGCATTTTTTAGATTATAAATCAAATCACCATCCATCAGGCGATGTTTTATTACAATATCACCTAAGTTTCGCTCGTCTGCGATGGTTCTTAATTTTGGAATTTCATCTTTGAACATTTCAAATTTTGCCAATTCAATAGAACTGTAAATCGCGGCATAGTTCTCGGGAAAAAACTGACTGTCATAAACCGGAATCTCGAAAGTATGCAGTAAAATAAGTTCGGCGTTGACAATTTTAGCAAATTCTAAAGCATGTACAAATGCATTTGTTGCAGATTCAGAAAAATCGGTGGGGAATAATATTTTTTTCATTTTGATTCGGATTTAGAAGTTGTTCTCTCAAATTTAGTCATTCTAAAAACAAAATACTCTGACAATTATCAGTATTTTAACATTTAATAAATTCTTAATAAATGAATTGCCGACAATTACAGAACATATACAGAACGAGACTTCGGAGACACAACTTTATGGCTTTTTTTATACCTTTGCACCATGATAAATCAAGATTCTATAGTTGCATTGGCTACTCCGTCCGGAGCCGGGGCGATTGCTATAATTCGAATTTCAGGTTCTGAAGCAATTGCAATCGGAAATTCGGTTTTTAAATCCATAAAAGACAAAGACTTAACTAAGCAAAAAACACATACTTTGCATTTAGGACATATTGTTGATGGTTCAAAAACACTTGACGAAGTATTGGTTTCTGTTTTTAAAGGGCCAAATTCGTATACCGGCGAAAATACTGTCGAAATCTCCTGCCATGGCTCTACTTATATTCAGCAGCAAATTATTCAATTATTACTGCGAAAAGGCTGCAGAATGGCGGATGCCGGTGAATTTACGCTGAGGGCTTTTCTAAACGGAAAACTTGACTTATCACAAGCAGAAGCAGTTGCTGATTTGATTTCGTCTGACAATGAAGCTTCGCATCAAATTGCCATGCAGCAAATGCGTGGCGGTTTTAGTAATGAAATTGCCAAATTACGTGAAGAGCTTTTGAACTTCGCTTCTTTGATAGAACTGGAATTGGATTTTGCAGAAGAAGATGTAGAATTTGCAGACAGAACTCAATTTCATGAATTATTAAACAGGATTGAATTTGTCTTAAAACGTTTAATAGACTCTTTTGCTGTTGGAAATGTGATTAAAAACGGAATTCCAGTTGCTATTGTGGGAGAACCAAACGTAGGGAAATCAACTTTGTTAAATGCTTTATTAAACGAAGAACGCGCTATCGTTTCAGACATTGCGGGAACAACCCGTGATACCATTGAGGATGAGTTGGTAATTGGCGGAATTGGTTTCAGATTTATTGATACAGCAGGAATTCGTGAAACTAAGGATGTTGTTGAAAGCATCGGAATTAAGAAAACTTTCGAAAAAATTGAACAAGCGCAGGTTGTTATATTTTTGTTTGACGGTTTCAAGTTTCAGGTTTCAGGTTCTGACTATATTCTGGAAATTGAAAAAGTTAAAAATAAATATCCTTTAAAACCGATATTAGTTGTTGTAAATAAAGTTGATTTGTTAGATGACAATGAGCTTAGATTGATTAATGAGAAACTTGAAACTTTAAACCTGAAACTTTTGAAAATTTCTGCAAAAGAGAAAATTGGTGTTGAAGATTTGAAGAATGAATTGCTTTCTTTTGTCAATACCGGTGCTCTTAGAAACAATGAAACAATTGTTACCAATACAAGACATTATGATTCGTTACTAAAAGCTTTAGATGAAATACAAAAAGTAAAATTTGGTCTTGAAACGAATCTTTCGAGTGACTTAATTGCACTTGATATCCGTGAAGCATTATATCAGTTTGGGTTGATTACAGGTCAGGTTTCCAATGATGAATTGCTGGGGAATATTTTTGCTAATTTCTGCATCGGGAAGTAAATCCACTTTCTTTAAGTTTCTAATACTTTCTTCTACTTGACTACCATTGATTTAGCTTGATTTTTACTTTCTAATATTATCTTTAGTTTGTACATTTGTTACACTCTTTGTACACCTTATCAAAAATAAGGTGTAAAAATGTACAACTTATGATAATCAGTTTAAAGAAGAAAAAATTACAAAACGGTAAGTATAGTTTATATCTTGAATACTACAAAGGATCTACTGCTAATGCAGATGGGAAGCGTGTGCATTTGAGGAATTTTGAATACTTAAAACTATATCCACATCAAGACCCTAAAACGGCTACTGAAAAGAAAGAAAACAAAGAAATTGAGATATTAGGTGAACAGATACTATCTATCAGAAAAGCTGAATACTTTCAAGGTAAATTTGATATTAAAAACAATACAAAATCTAAAACATTATTTTTAGAATATTATAGTAATCAAGCTGAAGAACGAATTGATTCGCCAAAGAATTACGGAAACTGGACAGCTTCTTTTCTACATTTAAAACGATTCTGCAGTCCAAATATAACTTTTAATGAAGTAGATGAAGAATTTGTAAAAGCATATCGGAATTACCTGGATAAAGATGCTAAAACCAAGAGTGATCTACCCCTATCTCAAAACTCAAAATATTCATACTATAATAAATTCAAAGCGGCGATACGATCAGCTTTTGAAGATGGTTACCTCACTACAAATCCTGTCAAAAAAGTAAAAGGATTTGAGCAAGCAGAAAGTCAAAGAGAATATCTAACTTATGGCGAGTTAGTAGCTATGAGTAAAGCTTATTGTAAGTATGATGTTTTGAAAAGGGCATTCATTTTTTCCTGTTTGGTTGGCCTGAGGTGGTCTGATATTAATACCCTAGTTTGGAAAGAAGTTAGAGATGAGGGAGATATTAGTCGGGTAAATTTTAGACAAGAAAAAACCGACGGGGTAGAATATTTATATATTTCTGCAGAAGCGAGAAAACTTTTAGGAGAAAGAGAAAATCCTTTAGATCGTGTTTTCAAAGGCTTGAAATACGGAGCTCATTTTAATGCCGAAATATTAAGATGGTGTATGCGAGCCGGATTAACAAAACACATAACCTTTCATAGTGCCAGACATACCAATGCAGTGTTGCTTTTAGAGAACGGAGCGGACATTTATACCGTTTCAAAACGATTAGGACATAAGGAATTAAAAACCACAGAAATCTACGCTAAAATCATTGATTCTAAGATGAAAGAAGCCGCTAACTTAATCCCTAACATTAATACTTGATTCATATGTTGCATTCTTTTTTTAAGCTTAAAAATAAACAGCACAAAATTTCAAGCCAATTTAGAGACGCACTAACATTTTGCACTACCAATAATTTGTTGATAAAAAAGAAACTTTCTAAACTGAACGAGCCTCAATTCTTATTTATTCTAGAAAAATTATTTAGGCATCCTATTGATCAAATAGAAACTAATACCCTTAATTGTTTTTTTATTCATTTAGAAACTCAAGAATCTGAACAATTTGCCTTACCATGGTTAGATCAAGAAACTATTGCGCCTAATAATGAAAAATTTATTCCAGAAACATATGTTGAGTTAAATTGCAAAAAAGGACTTGAATCATTAGTTAATCATTATGTCAACACCAAAGAATACGGCAAGGATACTCATATTAATAAGCTTTTAGTATTATTGGATTACATCTATAAGGATATTTTACAACCAGTGAATTTAAATAATTACAGTCTCTATGATTATATTGATAATTTAGATGACATTACTGACATGAAAAGATTCATATACATCAATGATATCAGAATTGCTTTAGATAACTATGCCGATATGGCTCAGCAATTATGTGATAGAATTAACACTAAGATTACGTCACTATCAAAACCTAATGTTAGTAGTGAAAATTTCAGATTAGAAATAGATCCTAAGATTTTGAAAAAAATATATTTTGGGCTAGAGCAAGAAATGTTCATTAACCAAGAAAAAACAACATACAATCAGTTTCTTGATGTTTTACAACTTGACTGGAAAAGTCATAATTCAATTATCTACTTTGAAATGGACCATATCCTTTTTAAGCACTTCATCGATTTCCTTGATTTATATTTCAATTTAAAAATGCAATTATCAACTATTGAGTATTCTGCAAAAATTGCAAATAAAAATGGCCTAATAAAAGCTAGTCGAGTATCTGCTTCTATAGGACAATATCGTAAATTTATGAAAGATCGAGATGATATTAACGCCTTGAAATCAATGTTTGAAAAAATTAAAAATTATTAAGATCTTAATATATTAATATTTATCTATTACGCTTTATTGACTTTTGCTTCTATAACGATAAAACAAAACACTTATGGAAAGCAATGCTATTATTCAAAAATTAGCTCATTTAGAAAAACTTATTATTGGGACTAATAAACAAATCTTCACTGTTGATGATGTTGTAAACTATACTGGATTCTCAAAAAGTTATGTCTATAAATTAGTACATATGAATATCCTTCCCTATTCAAAACCAAACAATAGAACTCTCTTCTTCACCAAATCAGAGATTGATGAATGGCTACTCCAAAACAAATCTAAATCTATTTCTCAGATTCAGAACGAGGCTATTACTTATACTAATTCTACTAAAAAATAAAAGCGTCCAATTCCGCCGAATTGTAACGCCTTTATTTTAGTTCTAACCGTATTGTGTCGCATAAAGATACAATAAAAACCATATTGTATAATGAAAAACATATATTTAAGAATAGGAACTACCTATTTTAAGAGATCCCTATACCCTTTACCTTCAGGAGATTTCATAGAGATTTTGGTTATTTGGTCAGCTGAATTGATTAGACAAGACCATGGTAAAAATTCACTTTCAGAAATCGAAAGATTTGATGGTTTCATTTGTATTCCTGAAAATCGTCCTGAATTCTTTAAAAAAAGAGTTCAGGACTATTATAACACCTATCACCAAATAAGTAAGTCACCCATAGAAGGTAATATTACAAATACGATTACCTTTTTAACTCATATTTTTGGTGATCAGCTAGAATTAGGAATTGATTATTTACAGTTAATTTATTCTAAGCCAACTCAAATTTTACCTATTTTATGCTTAGTAAGTAAAGAAAGATCAACAGGAAAATCAACTTTTCTTAAGTGGCTAAAAGAAATTTACGAATACAATCTGACTTTCTTAACAAATAGCGACTTCACATCAAACTTCAACTCTGACTGGAGTTCTAAGCTTTTAATTTGTATTGATGAAGTTCTATTTAAAACCGATGAACTTACAGAACGTATAAAATATCTTTCTACAAGCAACACACACAAAACAGAAGCCAAAGGAAAGGACAAAAAAGAAGCTTCCTTTTTTGGAAAATTCATATTGTGCTCCAATAATGAAACTTCATTTATCAAAATTGATGCTGACGAAATTCGATTTTGGATTATTAAAGTACATCGATATAAAAAAGAGGATGTTAATTTCTTGAAAAAACTAATTGAAGAAATACCTGCATTTCTATATTTTCTAACAAATAGAAAATTGTCAACTGAGAATCAATCTCGAATGTGGTTTACTCCAAAACAAATTAAAACTAAAGCTTTGGAAAAGTTGGTACTTCACAAATCAAGTAAAATTGAGCATGAAATAGCAAGTACTTTATTGAATGTAATGGAAAGTATCGATATTGAAATATTAGAATTTAGTATCTCTGATTTGCTTAATATTCTAAATAAGTTTAAGATAAAATATGATGCTATTGAAATAAAAAAAATCATAAGAGAAAACTGGAAATTATCACCTTCACCAAACTCCAATAAGTACCAAAAAATCACAGTCACAAATGACTTGGATATTTATCAAAATCAAGCTAAAGGAAGACATTATATTATTTTGAAAAATTTTTTGGTCGAAAAAATGATGATTTGATGACAGCATAAGCTCAGCCCTTTATTCATAAGACTTAAACCTGTCATCATTTTGTCATCAAAAATAAAAATGATGACAATAAAATGATGACAGATAAAAAAAAGCATCAAATTTTGATGATTTGATGATATTTTGATGACAGCCTTAGCCCTTACCAGTATTAGCTTTAGAGTAACTTGTCATCAAATCATCAAAATTTTCACTTTCTTAACCCTAAAACAGAAAGACACATGAATTCGACCCAAGCAAGAGAAATTCCGATAGAAAAAATACTCGAAAATTTAGGATGTATGCCGACAAAATCAAATGAAAATGAAAGCTGGTATTTGTCTCCTTTTAGAATTGAAAAAACTGCTTCTTTTAAACTAAATAGAACTCTAAATCGTTTTTTTGATCATGGCGAACAAAAGGGTGGAAATGCTATTGATTTTGTAATATTCAAATTTGGGTTTAGTGTTTCCGAAGCTTTAAGTTATCTTGAAAAATTCGACAGTTTTTTTTCTTTTCAAAAGCAAGTTTTTGAAAGTCCTGTAAATGTAGAAAGCAACATTAAAATTGAAAAAGTGATCGAAGTTCAACATTTAGCTTTAATTCAATATTTGAGAAGCAGGAAAATTTTAAAGTTTCACAATGAAAACAATCTAAAAGAAGTTCATTACACTATCAACGATAAAAAATATTTTGCAATCGGTTTTGAAAACCGAAGTGGTGGTTTTGAACTCAGGTCTAAATATGCTAAACTATGTATTGGAAAAAAAGATGTCAGCCTAATTTCAAACCAATCTAAAATAATAAGAATATTTGAAGGTTTTTTTGACTATCTATCATTTATGCAAATCAGCGGTGATAAAAGACTCGAGCAATCTGATTATCTGATTTTAAATTCTACAGCCCTATTAATAAAAAATTTAGTCCATCTAAAAGAATATAAAAAGATAGAATTGTATTTGGATAATGATCATACAGGAGGTAAATATACCGCTATAATTTTGGAGCAATTTCCTTACTCTTTAGACCTAAGAAAAACGTACAATAAGCACAAAGATTTAAACGAATGGCTAACCAAAGGGGAATAAGATTAATTAGATAGTCAAATAGCGAGGTGTGTTTCGATGCCGTGAAAAACATCAAATCTTCGATTTTTACTTTTCACGCATCAAAACGCCTTGCCCTCCGGGAAGATAAATGCTCCAAAGTCGTATTTTAAATATAACTTTTTGTTTATGAGTAATATTAATAAAGGCGGTAGGCCCAAAAAAGAAGTTAAGAGAACTAAAGAGAAAAGAATTTTGTTCACTGAATTAGAAACGGAACAAATTGATAAAATGTTTTCTGAGAGTGATTATATGAATATGAACACTATGATTAGAGATATTCTTTAAAAAAAGAAATATAGAATAATAACGTTCAATAATGATGCTCGAATCCAAAAAGACATCTTAATTGAAGAGGTTAGAAGAATTGGAAACAACTTTAACCAGTTAATAAAAAGTTTTAATGAACGGAAAATGGGTACATTTAGCAAGATCGAAATTGAGATGTTGTTAAAAAGTCTTGCGGAAATAAAAGAAGTTTTTTTCAAAATTCAAGATATAGCTACAGAGAACTATCTACCAGAATCACGTAAACCATTACAGTAAGCAAGCTCTTTATTTATTTATTTATTTATTTATTTATTTATTTATTTATTTATTTATATAGTGCTATATTACTATAGTCGTATAGCACTATACTTATCCGTTAAATCTTGCTCTATAAACCCATGAAAAAACATGAGTAAGATATTACTCATTACTGATTGTTTTGCTAATTTATAACCTAAACGTTACATAATGGAAGATATAAAATCCCTAGAAGAATACATGATTCTAATTGGTCAGAAACTTGAAATGCTCCGTCAAAATATGGATTTCATACAAAGCGACATCAAAGATGAAGTTGGAATAAGCCGAAAAACTGTTAGTTCTATTGAGAATGGAAATAATTTTTCAGTTGAAAATTTAGTTAAATTATTAATTACTTATAACCGAATAGAATCTTTTTTAAACGCCATTACTCTACCCTATGATTTTGACATTAAACAGTATAAAAAAGAACTGAAAGAATTTAATAAAAAATATAAAACCGAATGGTGATTCAATCCAAAAAAAAAGAGGATTAATACTTAGATAGTTATACTTAAAAAAAATCAAATCATCAATGTACTATGGAACAATATTATAAACTTATGGATGAATATTCCGAAAGAGAATTATTTAAAGAAATCATCCATTTCATGGATATATCTTTTCCCGAATGGAAAACTAATCGAGGTTTAGGTTTTACATCTTTAGAGTTTATAAGACATTGTATTGATTTTTTAACTCTATCTAGCCTGGAGAAAAATGATAAAGTTCTTAAGCTAAGATACTTAAAGACAGTGTACATGAGTTTAGTAGAAGACTATGAACGTTTTAGAATGGAATATCAATTTATATTTTCATCTTTTGCGTTGGATAAATTTTCTGCTGAATATGCGGATGAGATTGAAGATGAATATTTGACTGATTTTAAATATAATTATCTGTATAATAGTTTTTTAAATGATGAACTTCCAAAAGTGACTTATGATTTTAAGTGTTAAGTACTGAAACTATAATTACAATAAAAGAAAGATATTTCTTTTATTTTTACGGTTTTCCATAATATTAAAAATCATTTTTTCAATATCTTAGCAAAGATTTGTAAAAGTTATTCCCAGATGCGACAGAACCTTTTTTTTACATAAATAGTCAAATTTTAAAAAAAACTATTTTAGCTTCCATGGATTGGTGAGAAAAATATAATATTGTAAGGCCAATATCAAACTAGGAAGTAATTCTAAAAAAATTAAGTAATCAAATAATTAAAGTTATATTAGAAATAGTTAAATGGAAAAAATAAATAAACCTGAGGGCTTACCTGATTGTAAAATAATAAATGCGCTTATAACTAAGGCAAATACGAAAACTGATTATGAATTCAATTACATAAATCATTTGGAAGCGATTAGGAAAATAATTTCAATTGAAGTTTCTAGGATTAATCTTTTATTTCCAGAATATACACCACATGATGAACAATATCATCTTAAAAGATTATTTTATGTTGCAGATCAAATGCTTGGAGATGATATTATTGAGAATATGAATGCAACAGAATTATTTCTGCTATGTGTTTCATTGTATGGCCACGATTGGGGTATGGCTATGAGCGAGGAAGAAAAATCATATATTTTAACAGGTAATGATGAAGATGTTAGTAGTACTGTAAATCTTTTGGACGATGAAAAAAATAGAATAAGAGAATTTTGTAGAATTAAAAACATTGAAGTTGGTAAAATTGAAATAGAAGATTGGAAAGAGTATGTTAGACTTACTCATGCTTTTCGAAGTGGTAAAAGGATAAAAAAATATTTTGAGCCAATAAGTTCGGGAATTGCTGATTTTGCTTCTCGAATTTGCGAAGGACATTGGCTTGATTTTGATATAATTGATGACTATACTTCATATCCAACAGATGCATCAATTCATAGAGAAATAGTTAATGTAAAGGCATTAACTATATATGTTAGATTGATTGATCTTTTGGATCTCGGAGAAGATAGAACTCCTTTTATTCTATGGAAGTTTGTAGCGCCAAGAAATAAATTTTCAAAACTAGAATGGTCTAAGCATAGAGCTTTGCAGCCAGTTACTTTTCCAAAATACCAATTGACTAGATCTATTCAAGTTGACGGAAGTACTGATGATCAAAATGTCTACATGAGTATTCTGGATTTAAAAAGGTATGTTGATGAACAATTCAGACAATGTTCCGATATCTTAAATCGAATTAACCATAGCTATCATAAATTAAATATATCACATATTGATTGGCGTATTGCTCCTAGAGGTTTTGAACCGGTTGCTATTCAATTTGAGTTTGATAGAAACAGAATGTTTGACATTCTTGGAGATGAAATATATCGTGGCAATCCGTATGTTTTTGTGAGATAGTTATTGCAAAATGCAATTGATGCAATTGAGATGAGAGCAGAAATACTATTTAAAAAAGATTTATCCTTTGTACCGAAAATAAAAGTAGAAGTTACTGAAGATGAAACTTGTTATATTGTTCGGATAACAGATAATGGAATTGGAATGGACGAGTATATAATAAGAAATTATTTAGCTGTTGCTGGAAAAAGTTATTATCGTAGTTGTGATTTTCAAAAAGAAGGATTAAAAATGGATCCTATTTCAAGATTTGGTATTGGTGTTTTGAGTTGTTTTATGACTGCAGACTACATAGAAATTGAAACATTTAAGGATCCAAATACAACCAAAAGTCAAAATCACTTAAAAGTAACTATCCCTTCAAAAGAAAATTATTTTAAAATAAATAGAAATACCGAAACATTTAATATCGGAACCACTTTCAAAGTTTTTGTAATTAAAAATAAATTACCTGATATTAAAGGAACTAGTAGCAAAATAGATTTTAATATAACAGAATATTTGAAAAAAACTGCAGGATTTGTAAAGTATCCTATCTTTATTAATGAAAAAGGAGTTGAGTCATTGATAAACAATCCAAATGTTATAGGCCAATCTAACACAAACTCATTCAAAATTGATTATAAATTTCCCATAGAAAAGGCAATATTTCCGCAAAATAAAGTGACTGTTGAGGAATACTTCGTTGAAAAAAGATTTTATCTAAAATCAGATTTAAAATTAGAGACTTTTGACGGTTGTTTGACATACCTTTTACCGAAATCTGAAAGTGTTGATATTATAAGTGATGGACACTCATGGCCAATAAGTGAAGCGAAAGTTGTAGATTATAATTCTAAAATTGAAAAGAACAAAAGAGTTAAGTGGACTGAGAACTGGGTTTCGTTTAGTAGATACTCCTTTTATGAAGATAAAAATATAATTCCGGAGAGAAGTTATAGCGTTTTCATGGACGGAATATTAATTCAAGAAATTACACCACCACAAATTAAAATAAACACTATAGATGAAACCAAATGGAATAAATATTACAGACGTTCTATGTCTGAAAATTTCGTTAGTCCTCAGCTAATTGTTAATATTCCCAAGCCAACTGGAATGAAAATCGATTTAGCAAGAACAAATATTGAAACTATCGAAAAATGGGACAATGCAATTTGGATTGCTTTTTGTGATTATTTGCGAAATAATATAGTAAAAGATATATTAATCAAAAGACCAAAAGATAAATTATTATCACTGAGTAAATTACTTACTTTTTACAAATTAACGGAGGAAATTATTATTGAAAACTTGTTAGCTAATTCAAAGTATCCTTTGACATTTATTGCAGATAATGGCTCTATTAGGTATCAGGATTGTGACCCTTCAACAGAGGAATATATAAAACTTGCTCCATACGAATTTGGTTATGAATTTTACAAATTACTTGAATCAGAGTATATTGACTATGTAAATTACGAGGGTAAATTAGATTTGTGGAGAGGAGATGCTGTTATTAATTTCGACAATGTCAGTTATTTCGAAAATTTACCTGTTTCACTAATAAATTTAGGTACTTTAACTAAAGCATTTATAAAACGTAATTATTTTATTGATACTATTGAATTCATTACTTCGCCACTTGGAGAAAAGTTTCCGTTAGTACAGGAGGTACAAAAAAGAAGACCAAATGATAAGCCTTTAAAATTAGAAATAAATGAGATTCCAGTAATATGCTTAGACACAATTGATAGTTATTCTTGTACTAATTTAAACTCTTTGCTGAATGAACATTTTCACTCATTTCCTATACTTGTGAGATTTCCATCTCCATATGAGTCCAAAATGTTTTATGGATTCAGGTTTTTAAATTTAAACACAAAACTTATAAAATGTTTTGTAAAAATTTGCATGGGTATTATAGTGGCGAAAGAAGAGAATTCACTTTCAAAAGAAATAATAGGGCAATTATTCGATATGATTAATGAAATTCGATTTGTCAAATCATTTTATTCTGACTCTGCACAAATAAAAATAAGTGACTTTAATTTTAAAATGAATGAAATTTTTCAAGAAGCATTAAAGCATCGAATAATTGATAATGATTTATGTGTAAAATCGGAAATAACCATTGATGACTTCGTCGAAAATTCAGTTGCTTTTGATAAAAAACTAAAATCATTCAATGTGAATTTTAGCTTGAAAAAACACTTAAAAGGTAGTAACGAATGGGGGAAAAGAATAGTATAAGGTATATAAGCTAAGCGAAAGTATAAAGTCAAATGAGTTATGTAGCTAAATCTTTCGTTTCCAAATTAATTACTTATTTAAACTAGCGAAATGAAAAGAAAGATGAGGAATGTTCATCCAGGAGAAATTTTAAAGATGGAACTTGTTTTAGGACGAAAGTTTTCCGTAAGCAAAATCGCAGAAATGTTAAGTACAAAGAATTCAGAAATTTCCAATATTTTAAATAGTAGAGCGGTAATCTCACCTACTATGGCTTTAAAACTTGAAGCCGTTTTTGGAGGAAAAGCAGATTTCTTTATGCGTTTACAGATAAATTATGATTTAGAAAAAGCACAAAAAAAATTTAAATTCTAACTCAGATGAGTTAATTGTTTAAAATGTAGATATTTCCAACATTAGTTTCAACAAATTCGAAATTAATACTATAAAACTAATTAGATCCGTCATGAGAGCCAGTATATGGCTAGTATAAATAAGTTGTACGCAATTATAAACTACTCCAATGAAATTAACCATTCCAAATTTAGTTTTTATCCTTTTAATTGGAATAACTACAATTTGTTTAACATTTCTTACGACTAAAGGTCAATTTACTGATAATAGATATAATAGATTATGGGATAAGTTAACAAAAAGAGGTAAAACAGTATTTTTTACTTTAATTTTTATGCTATTCTTATTAATTACACAAGAATGGAATAATCAAAATTTAAATTCAAATAACCAAAATCTAATAGACTCTATTCAATTTAAAAGGAATGATGATATAACTAGAGGAATTAAAAAAGGAGTTGATTCAAGTAACAAAAAATTATTTGAGAACCTTTCAATAGCATTAGCAAACCAAAACTTGAAATTTGATACTCTAAATAAATCCTTCATAAAATTCAAAAATTTGAAAGAAACTATCAATAATTTTGCTATAGATGACCCCGTAATTTTCATCGATTCAAATGGTATTTCATTTAATAAAAGAAGAGGTTTCTCTAATAACTATAAAGTAAAATTTATAAGCCAAAATGCTGGATCTACACAACACAATATAATAAGTTACTGCCTTATTCATTTTCAGGATGGTTCTTATAATATCGACAAAGCTAATCTATTTGCAAAAGATTTACATATTCCTAAAAATGCAGTATGGATTACAGGAATTAATGTTGATGCTTATAAACCAATAACAACAATCTATTTACTTCTGAAGGGTACATATTCTACTATTGATAAATCAAAAAAATATGAGATAGAAGATTTATATGCATATGACGTCGAAGCTCAAAAGGTTTCGATTCCGATTGCTGATCGAGGAAGAATTATTTCTATAATAAATGAATTGTCCTCACAAAAAAAATAACTACTTACACACGTCTCTTGCCATATTGTAAATTTAGTGGAATTACCGCTTTTAATCGTATTTTAGTTTAAACGAAATTTAAAAAAGTAAATAATATTTTTTTTTACTATCAACAATTACTCCTTTCTTTATCAAAAAACTACATCTTTTGTACACCTCTACCCTTCTAATCCCTTTAAAAACAAGCCATGTTACTTATTGCATCGGGAAGTAAAACTCGTAAGAGAACATAGTGAAAAATTCATAAAAAAACTCCGATGTCGTCAGGCATCGGAGTTTTTAGTTTTATGTAGAATTATATTTTAAGAACGTGGTTTAGGCAAGTTTCTGTCGTACATAATAATGCTTCCTGCCACTGCAACGTTTAAGCTTTTCTCTGATTTAAATTTTATCAAATGATGGCATTTATCCATTACTTTTCTGGACAAGCCGTGATCCTCTGCTCCCAATAAATAAACACAGCGTCTTGGATGTTCGAAGGTTTCTAAATCTGATGCTTTTTCATCTAATTCAACACCTATCAATCTTGCTCCTTTGGGTAAGTTTTCGAAAAACGCTTCAAAAGTATCGTAATGAAAATAAGGTATTGCTTTTACTGCATCATGAGTATCACACGCTTGTTTGGCATATCGATTGCCTATGGTAAATATAAAAGTAGCTCCTAAATTTTGAGCTGTTCGCCACAAAACACCCAAATTCTCAGGCGTTTTACCATTTTGGATCCCTATGCCAAAATATTCATTTATAAAATTATCATTCATAAATGCAAAAGTACAAACTGTAAGTACATAAGTCAATTTTTTATTGAAAGGAAGACTCATTGTGGAGATCTCTTTTATACATTCAAACACAACTTTCCCTACGTTTTGTGCTTTGCAGGGAAGATGCTGTTTGTCATTGTAAATCACGATTCTAAACACTTTAAAACACAATATTAGAAGAAAATACATCTTTCCCGAAGGAATTAATTCTAATTTTAAAAAACTAAAAAATTGTAATAGAATATATCTTATATTCGTTCAAAAAAGAAAGTTTATGTTGTAAAACCAACCTAATTAGAGCTTATTAACAGATGGCTAAATACATTTTAGGAAAAAACAAAATGCATTACCAAAATTAAAAGCGTATTAATAAATTATGGAAGTCTATTTCTGGAATATCTTCATGATCTTAATGGGAGCAATAGCCATTATTGTTTCTTTTTCTATTCATAGAAATCAATCAAAACTAAAAAGAAACGGAGTGATTGGAGAGGCCAAAATAATATATTTTTCTACTGAAAAAGGGATTAGCGATTCCCCTTCTTTAAAAATACCTGTTTTTACATTTTCTGCCGAAGATCAAAATGGAGTCAAAGTCTATTATGTAAAAGGAAAAAGCAATTCGATCTGTGAAATTGGAGAATTGACTCCGATATATTACAATCCTGAAGATCCCGAAAAAGAATATTATTTACCCAAAAAAGATTTTCTGATGAAGTATGTTGCATTTTTTATAGGAACGTTCTTTTTTTGTCTGGGTTCTATTTATTTGATGAAAAATTTAAATTATCCAACTGAGGATTATTTTCTATACCTAATTATTAGTTTATTTTCAGGAACCTTACTCCTATATACGATGGGGAAAATATATAATTTAATACATCGAAAATAGAATCTAAAGCCGATTTGCATTAGTTATTTCATTGAATGATTTACTATTTTTATACTCATCTACCCTATTAAAAACATTTAAAAATAAAGATTAGCAAATGACGATACAAGATTTGATTGGCAGTTATTCGATTTCCGGAAGCAATCAGGATGAGAGTCCTGAAATAACTTACGAAGGCATTTTGAATTTATCGCTGGATGAAAATAACAGAATTATTGCTCAATGGCTTATTAATAACTCTCAACAACAAAAGGGACATGGTTTCTTTAAAGACAATATTTTGGTCCTTAATTTTAGCTATAAGGGAGAAAATAATATAACCTTTAAAGGAGTTGCTGTTTACCGATGTCTCACTAAAGATGTCCTGGAAGGTTTTTGGTCTGAGAAACACGGAGATCCGCTCTATCTTGGAGCTGAACATTGTTTAAGAATAACCAGTACGGAAAGACTGAACTAGCTTATATTATACAACCGTACTAAAAAGATACATCAACAATTAAGTAATTTTTTGGCACAAAAAAACACCTGCTATTGACAGGTGTTCTTTTGTGCTTTTTCTTAGTAGATTAAGCTACTACAACGTTTACTGCGTTTGGTCCTTTTTTACCTTCTGCGATGTCATAACGTACTTCGTCATTCTCACGAATGTTTTCTGACAAACCTGAAACATGAACGAAAATTTCACTTCCACCATTCTTTGGTGTTATAAATCCAAAACCTTTTTCTTCATTGAAGAATTTTACTGTACCTTCTTGCATCTTAATAATTATTTATTGGTGGTAAATATAGTAAAATTAACAGTACAACTCTGAAAAATAAGTACTTATATATAATTATTACTTAATAACTTCTAAATCAGACCACTTTACATGTTTCTCAACACTACCGGATATGATGTAAATCAGGTATTTTTACTTGTTTATCTAATACTTTAAGAGACCTTTTCGTACTGATTATCAATACTATTATTACTAATAAAATTGTTTTAGATAAAAACAATAAAACATAAAAGCCCGTTATTTTAAGACGTTTTATATATTTGCATTATTTTAATTAAGTCTAAATAATAATGTTAAAATTTCCTACTCTCCTTCTGGTGCTCTTTACAATTGGTTCACTTTCTGCACAGCAAATTTCAAAAACAACCACAAATAGTAAAAAAAATAAAACAACAAACATCAAAAATCAGGATACTATCTTACCGGATAAAACATCGACTGATAATGAATTGCAGGAAATTGTTATTTCTGCTTCCAGGCAGGCAGAAAGTTTAGATCAAGTTCCTTCTTCTGTCACTATACTTTCAAAAAAGCAACTGCAGCAGCAACTCATTATAAGTTCTAATCTTAGTGATATTTTAGGCGCCTCTGTTCCCGGATTGGGTTTTACGACTAATAGAACCCAGAATCTGGGCCAGACTTTACGTGGTCGCCGTGTATTGGTTATGATTGACGGTATTCCGCAATCTACTCCTTTGAGGGATGGCGCTAAAGACATGCGTTCTCTGGATCCTACTGTATTAGATCGTGTAGAAGTAATTAAGGGAGCAACTGCTATTTACGGAAATGGTGCTGATGGCGGTTTGATAAATTATATTACTAAAAAAGCAAATCAGGACAAGGCAATAAGCGGATCAACGGAAATCGGAAGTGCTTTCTCTCTTATTAAACCTAAAGGAACGGCTGGTTTCTTCGTTTCGCAACTCTTTACGGGAAAAGTTAAGAAATTTGATTATGTAGTGAGCGGCCGTTATGAAGAAACCGGGCTTTATCGCGATGCCAAGGGCCGTGTGCTCTCTCCGGAATATGGTATGAATGATCTTCGCAACTGGAATGCTTTTGCTAAAATTGGTTATGATATCAACCCGAATAATCGTGTAGAATTAATGTACAACTATTTCCAGAGTACTCAGCACACGGATTATATTGCAAAAGCCGGAATTTACGGTAATTTTGATTCACCAACTACAGGGATTAAAGGACAAAGACCCGGAGAGCCTGAAGGAACGCCTTATAATCACAATGCAAGTTTAAGTTATATCGGAAAGAATTTTATCGGAAATACGGATGTCAATGCTACTCTTTATTTTCAAGATTACCTTACATTAATTAATTATAGTGACTTTTTCGAAAATAACGGACAGCCTGCTACACAAAGTAAGAAATTGGGTTTTCGTTTAAATCTAAATACGCCATATGAGTTCAGTTCTCTTATTTCTGGTAACCTGACTTATGGGTTAGATATACTTTCAGATATAACAGACACGCATCTTACGGATGACAGGGTGGTAATTCCTGAAATGAGTATGACAAATCTGGCGCCGTATTTTCAGCTGAAGAACATGTTTGGACCAAACTTAGTATTAAAAACAGGCTTAAGATTAGAAAATGTAAATATTGATGTCCCGGATTATACTACAATTGGTATTCGTAATTATGTAAACGGAACTTATGTAGGCGGCAGTATTGCAGTAAATGGCGGAGCATTAGATTTCAATGCGCTTATGTTTAATGCCGGACTTCGCTATACAAAATGGTCTTTATTTAAACCTTTTTTTAGTTTTTCTCAGAGTTTCAGTGTAGCTGATTTGGGTCTGGTTTTACGTGCTGCGAAAGAAAACACCGTTAGTAATACTTCAATCAAAGCGGTAACGGCTAATAATTATGAATTTGGATTCTCCGGCTCTTTCGATAAACTTTCTTATGAAGGCGCTCTTTATTACAGTACTTCTAAACTTGGTGCTTCTTATGTTTATATTGATGGTAATCCGCAGATTTCAAGATCGCCTGAAAAAATTTATGGTTTTGAACTGTCAGCAAAATATCGTCTTCATCCAAAAGTTGACATTGGCGCCAATTATTCTTTTACTGAAGGAAAACGTGAACTTGCAGACAAAAAAGTGTATTTGGGCGGAGATCGTATAAATCCACCTAAAATAGCAGCTTATACTATTTTCAGACCTCTGGAAGCCTGGTCAATATTTTTGCAAATGACGAGCACGACAGGCAGGGATAGATTTGAACCTGTCAATGGAGCTTATACTTATGGCACAGGACCAATCAAATCTTTCACGGCTTTTAATCTTTCTTCCAGTTATACTTTCAGAGAAAAAAGTACGATTCGTTTTGGTGTCGAAAACTTATTCAACAAAGACTATTATACCGTTATATCGCAATGGCAGTCTAACAACATGAATTATGTAAAAGAAAACGGCACACGTTTAACTATTAGCTTTGTGCAGGCATTCTAATTACATCAATTACTATTTAATTCAAGGTCATAAAAAAAGCTAAATCTTTCGATTTAGCTTTTTTATTTAATAATATAGTGGAGTATCCTTTTTTGGAATTCAGTTTATTTTACATCAAACCATAGTTTTGTCGTAAGTAAGTCTTTTCCCTGTGCAGATACTGCAGTCTGATAACTTGTTCCGTTCAACGATTGCTCAGTACCCGGATAAAAGAAACGTGAAGGAATCTGCCCGTTCAAAACAGTAGATGGACCAGCAGTCAATACAGGATAATCAAGTCTTCTCCATTCCACAAAGGCATCGAGACCTTGTCCAAAGAATGCAATCCATTTTTGCGTACCAATAGATTTTGCATAATTAGTTGCGTCGTATTTCACAGATGCCTGATTAAGATAACTAGAAATGGCTGTCGCATTGGTAATGCCAAATTGATTGAACGATGCTGTAATAGCCTCTTTATAAAGCTGCTCTGCATCTCCGGCGATAAAACCACGAGCTACTGCTTCAGAAAGATTGAACAACGTTTCAGAATACGAAACAATTACTGCCGGTGATGTCGAAGTCAGGAAGTAACTTCCGGGTTTTGATGTTTTAGCAAAACCCTGGCTATTGGCATCACTATTTGATAATCCATTAGCACCTCCAACATATTTGCCTACAGTAGCATCTGATGGTAACTGAGCATAAACTGGCAAACGCGGATCTGCTAATTCATTTAGCTTGTCAACCAGTGTTTTCGAAATACGAAAATCGTCACGGGTTTCAAACCAGGCCGAAGCAGGATTTTGCTGAGGCGAACTGATGTAAGTAAACTTAAAAGTATCATTATTACTGCTTAATACTCCCGCAGCGTCGCTTGTCGCTTCAATCGCAGCTTGCTTGGCTAAAGCAGGTTCTTTATCAGAAATTCTCAAAGCAATACGCAAACGAAGCGAATTTACCAGTTTTTTCCATTTTGAAATGTCTCCTTTATAAGCTAAATCTCCTGTAACTGCACCATTTGCGGGATTCAACAGCGATTGAGCTTGTTTCAGATCTTCTAATAATCCTGTGTATACTTCTTTTTGAGTATTGTATGCCGGTGTTACTTTCTGACCTGCTTCTTTATAAGGAATGCTTCCGTAAGCATCTGTCAACAATAAGAATGTCCATGAACGCAACGTTAATGCAATTCCTTTATAGTTTGAATTTGCCTGTTGATCTGAAAATTTCAGAATCGTGTTCAAATCCGTGATTAAAGTTGCATATCCTGTATTCCATAACGAAACGAATGAAGTGTTGGATACATCGTATCTGTCCGGTTCTGTGTATTGAATTTTAGCCCAATGCTGCACAAATAGCAAAGACGAGTTAAAGTTATTATCAGATCCCCAATAGATGTCAGCGCCCTGTTTTAATGATCCTGTTAACAGGTAAGGTGCTAAAGGTGTTTCTGTTGCGTTTGGATTTTTATTAATTTCATCCAGACTGTCGCTGCAAGAGACCAATGATACTGCAAACAGCGTTATATAAGCTAGTTTTTTTAGCATGATTTCGTGTTTTTAAAATTTAAGATTAACATTAAGACTAAAGCTTCTTGTTGTTGGCAAAGCCAAACTCTCCAATCCTTGTCCGTTTCCTGTATTAAAAGCTGATTCAGGATCAATATTTGGTACATCTTTGTAGATAAAAAACAAATTACGACCTACTGCAGTAACACTTGCGGCCTGAAAACCAAGTTTCTTAGCAAATGACTTATTGAAATTGTAAGCCAGTTTTATTTCTCTTAATTTTACAAAAGTTGAACTGTAAATATAAGCTTCACTTATATTGTATGAAGCTTTGTAATATTCCTGTGCACTAATTACCTGATTGTTTGGTGTTCCGTCAGCATGTACTCCGTTAAAGATCATTCCGTCATCATATACCACAGCTCCGTTTGGAGCAGTACCGCCATTCAATAAAGTTTTCGTAGTACCAGTTACATAATAATTTAACCCGCCATTAGCAGCATCACGACCCGGCATCGTTTGATCTAATACACCAGTATAAGTACCTGTTCTGTTGGTTCCTGAAAAAAGTTCTCCACCTACACGGGCATCAACAAGAAACGAAAGTTCAAGGTTTTTATAAGTCAATGTGTTCGTAATACCACCTAAAAAGTCTGGAGTATAATGTCCTAATACTTTTTTTGTTGGATCAGCTTGCGGCAATCCGTTTGCTCCTACTATTATATTTCCGTTTGTATCACGCAAATAAGCTGTACCGTAAAGTGCTCCGTAAGCTTGTCCTACAGATGCCAATACATCAACACCTCCTGAAGAAGCAATTGTGTAGTTTTGAATCTGTTTTTCATAATCAAGAATATCAACTTTGCTTATATTTCTTGAATAATTTACACCCACGTTCCATTTAAAATCACGAGTCTGAATAGGAGTTCCGTCCAATTGAACCTCTATACCGTGGTTGTTTATTTTACCGGCATTGATTAATTGCGAATTATAACCGCTCGCAGTAGTTGTTTTGATTTCCAGAATCTGGTCAAAACTATTAGTGTTATAGTAAGCGACATCAAGGTGCAGTCTGTTTTTCCAGAAAGAAGATTCCAGACCTACTTCAGTAGAACGGGTTGTTTCAGGTTTCAGGTTCTCATTAAGTTTCTTTTTAGAAGAAGTCTGAATTGGATTTCCGTCAAATGCCGTTTGAAAATCATAAACCGTAGCCAATTGATATGGATCTGCATCGTTACCTACTTCAGACCAGCCACCACGTAGTTTTAAGAAATCTAAAGTACTGCTTTTTAAATTCAGTGCATCAGATAATACTAAACTACCACTAACAGAAGGATAGAAATAAGAACGGTTGCTGCTTGGCAATGTCGATGACCAGTCATTACGTCCGGTTACATTCAAAAACGCATAGTTTTTATACCCTACTTGTGCAGAAGCATATACACTATATACTTTTAATTCTGAGAAATAGTTAGATGAAGTCAACGGATCACGGGAGTTGGTCAATGTGTACAAATCAGGTACAGCCAAACGTGGTGCTTTTTGATAATTGTTGGCATCACTGTGGTTACGTTCATTGAATCCTGCAAGAGCGTCTATACTAAAATCGTCATTCACTTTCTTGGTATACGTAAAAATACCTTCTGTATTTCTTTCATCTACAGTGTACGCATCTTCAGCATAAGATCCAAAAGGAGTTCCGTTTGTACCATATTTAATCTCGTATTTTCTGCGGTCGTTATAATAGTCAACTCCTGTACGGAATTTAAAAAGAAGTCCGTCTGCAAGTTTTGCTTCTAAATGGATATCTCCTATAAAGCGGTTACGCTGTTGGCTTGTAGTATTGTAATACGCATTCCAATATGGATTGCTGTAATAGCTATTGTTCCAGTTAACATCTCTGTTATCTCTAAGTGCATCCGTATCAACCTGACGTCCGAACCAAAGAAACTGTAGCATTACACCAGCAGCACGGTTACCTGATGGTCCTCCTGGCAAAGTTGGAGCAGTCGTAACAATATAATTTGCCGTAACCCCTACTTTTATACCTTTGGTTATTTGGTAATTCGTGTTAACCGTAAAGTTCGTTTTGTTTATTTCACTATTAGGTACTGTTCCTAATTGTTTTTGATTGTTTACTCCTAAACGAAAATCTGATTTATCATCTGATTTGGCGATCGAAATACTGTTATCATAAGTAAGACCTGTATTAAAGAAGTTCTTCACATTATCAGGATGCGCCACAAAAGGAACTGCTACCCCATTTGAATTGAACTGAGGAATAAGGCGTCCGTCTAATTTAGGTCCCCAACTTTCGTCAACACCATCATTAATTCCGCCACCTTTACCATCTACATAGCTAAATCTTCCGTTTGATCCCTGTCCAAATGAATTTTGGAATCTAGGTAAAGTTGCAACCTGTGAAACCGTGATACCTGAACTGAAGCTTATGCCTAATCCTTGCTGACTTTTTCCGGATTTTGTAGTAATCAGAACAACACCATGTGCTGCACGTGATCCGTAAAGAGCAGCAGCATTTGGTCCTTTAAGTACCGTTAAGGTTTCAATATCCTGCGGATTTAAATCGGCAATTGCATTTCTAAAATCACGGGTAGCTCCACCAACAGATCCTAATTGCGAGTTGTCTACCGGAACTCCGTCAACCACAAATAATGGTTGGTTATTTCCTGATATAGACGTTTCTCCACGAATAATGATACGTGAAGATCCCATATCTCCTTGTGAATTGGTGATACGTACTCCGGCCAATTTACCACTAAGACCATTTAAAAAATTCGTTTCTTTTGTTTCTGACAACTCCTTGCCTTTAAGCGCCTGAGTTGTATATCCTAACGATTTCTTTTCTTTTGTAATACCTAGTGCGGTAACTACTACTTCTGATAATGCATTTTGCTCTTCAGTAAGACTAATAGTAATTGGATTTGAATTGACTACAACTTCCGTTTTTTTATATCCTAAAAAACTTACTATTAAAGTGTAAGGGAATTTTTGCCCTGTTTGGAAATGAAATTTTCCATCAAAATCTGTTACTGCCCCGTGTGTAGTACCTTTAATGTTTATCGAAGCGCCTATAACAGGCTCTTTTGTAACCGCATCGATTACTGTACCATCGAGTTTTGACTGAACTAAAGCTTTTGTTTCCTGCGCTTTAACCCCTATAGAAATCAACAAAATGCATAAAAATGCATATCTATTTAATTTTGTTTTCATTACTTTATTTTAGTTTAATAAATAAGGCCAGTCGAAGTTAGGTTTACTCCTCTCTCGCTTTCCTTATCGAGATGAACAATTTCTTTAAGCTTCACCATTTCTGCTGCAACAGGAATGGTCTTTTTTATCAGCTATGCATTCGTTTTTTCATTTTCATTTATTTTAGGTTACTATTCTTTAAATTGGTCCATACCAGAGTCACCCCTAAAACAAGGGTTGCTTTCATTAAAAATGGGTATAAATTAGGGATTGAAGAATTTTTGAAGGTAGCAGCCTGTAAGGCGCGAATGGCTAGATGGCTATTCCTTTTTCAAAAACAAAATATTTTATTTGATAATCTTTAATCTTTGGTATTTAACTTATTTTTAAATTCTACTAATTTGGTAGAACAAAGGTATATTAAAAATCTTAGTCCCAAAATTTTAATTGTTTTTTTTATAAAAAAAATGTTAACGAAAACGATTCATTAATTTTAATTCACTAATAATAAGAAAGTTAACTTTTAACCCTTTTTATTTTATTGTGTAAGAATTTTTCTAAAACGATAATAATATCTTCACAAAATCCTCCTGAACTCTCTAGTGTTATACAATTCAATAATTGTACTTAGTAAGCCAATGGTGCAATAGTATCGGAGGAAGTGTCTCCTATTTATTTCATGTTATATTTATCTCAAAATAAAAATTGAGTATAATAAACCTGAAAAATTACAGTTTATAGCAGGAATAAAAAGAGATAATGATTCCTATTTTCTACAATGAAAAAATTTCAAATTAAAAAAACATCACAAGACAACTGGACTGTTTCGCATAATGAATTCCCCAAATTTACCTGCGTTTTCGAAGACAAAAAATTTAATTTCAGCAGGACAATAAATGGGCTTGAAGATCCAATGGGAAGGCCGAAAGAAGTTCAACTGCTTCAAAAAATGGAAAAATGGCTTCTACAGTATCATAAGGACAAAATGAATGATTGAAGGTTAATAACGCATCCATCCCATAAACAAAACCTCTAAAATCAAATGGCTTCAGAGGTTTTGTTGTTTTTTCGAAACTGAATCCAAACATATCCTAAGGCTAAGAAAACCATTGCTGCACTCGTATACATCAGCATTGGGATTTTTGCAATTACATCCTGATACACCCATCCGGCAAAAAGTGCCCCAAGACCTATTCCAGCTTCCAGGGCAATATACATCGTTGCCATCGCTTTGCCGCGGTGTTCAGCAAAACTCATATCGACTGTCCACGCATTCAAGGCCGGAGAGACAATTCCTGTGGAAACTCCGTACAATGCGGCTCCTGCCAAAAATCCGGCAATTGATGTTGAAAATCCCACAATTACCAGCGATATAATCAATAAAAAGAGTCCGATTCCGATCAGGTTAAGCCGGCCATATTTGTCAGAAGCTTTTCCGGCGCCAAAACGAATCATTACCGAAGTGATTGTGAAGACCATGAAAAACAAACCTTTGTTAGCAATTCCTAAATGCTGACTCCAATCCGGAATCAACGTTAGAATCACACCATAAGCCATATAAGACAAAAAAGTTACGATAGCCGCCGGAAGTACTTCGAGGGCAATAATATCTTTTCGTGAAATTTTTAGAATGCGCAGGCTAAAACGCTGTTTGTGTTTTAGAGTTTCCTTCATGTTCATCAGAATAACGATAGAAAGAAGTGCAAAAACAGACGAAGCATAAAAAAGCATGTTCATAGAAGAGTACAGTTTTATCGAGCTTCCAATAGCAGGTCCAAGCGCCATTCCTATAGAAAAACACAATCCGTGTAAACCTAAAGCTTCTCCCCATCGTTCTCTTGGCACAATGTCCGCAACATAAGCCGCAGTAGCCGTAGGTTTGAATCCTGTAGAAAATCCGTGAATCAATCTCAGGAACAAAAATCCGGAAACTGTTCCTAAAACCGGATATAAAATACCGCAGACAAAACAAACAATAGAACCCACTGCCATTACGGGTACTCTTCCTAAAGTATCAGTCAACCGTCCGCTAAAAGGTCTTGAAATCCCTGCTGTTAATGTAAAAAGTGCAATAATCAGTCCTTTGTATTCTGCTCCTCCCATATTGCTTAAATATTCCGGAAGTTCAGGAATCAGCATATTAAAACTGGCAGAAAAAAGTAAGGAACTTAAACAGACTAATCCAAATTGTACATTATAAATTGGATGGATGGCTTTTACAGGGGAATTCATGAGGATTTTTTAGAAGTGCAAAAATAATGAAAACTCCACTTTAAAACTAATAACAAGCCTAAATTAGCCAGTCACTTTTTTACCGCAATTACAGTTTCATTATAATACAATAAAAGCAGCCGGTAATTAATACTTTAGCTGCTTTTACCTAATTAAAAAATTTAACGATTTACAATAACATTGTCAACTTCCTTTTTTTGTGAATGACTATTTCGTGTCTCTGCAAAAAGCTGAAAATCTGATATTTCATATTCAGGACATGCTCCTTCTTTAGATGTAATATAAGCTCCTAAAGTTACTGCCTGCTGCATAATATCATCTATAGAAGCTGTTTTATCCAGTCTTTTAGACAAAAAACCGGCTAAAAAGGCATCTCCGCTTCCTACCGTATCAGCCACTATGATATCGACAGCCGGATACAGGTACAACTCACCATCGTTGGCGTAAAGCGCTCCCTTGCTTCCTTTTGAGACGATAATTTCCGGCAGTTCAAAAACATCCTGCAGATAGCTGACAATATCTTCTTCTGAAGCGTATTGCTTTCCTAAAAATTCCATTAGCAATAATAATTCTGCTTTATTGAATTTGGCGAGGTGCGATCTATGTAAAAGATCCTTAATGACACCTAGATCATAATGTGGTTTTCGGAGATTAATATCAAAAACATTAAACCTGCTATTTTCAAGTAAGGTAAACAGTGTGTTTTTTGATTTCGGATTTCTTGTTGCAAGTGAACCGAAAACAAGAGCGTCTTCGCGTTTTATCGTTTCTATATCTTGAGCCACTACTTCTATAAAATCCCAGGCTACATTACTTACAATATCATAATGGGCTTCCTTGTGCTCATCAAATGTAGCCACAACAGTACTGGTTGGATAATTTTTGTTTATTTGAATGCTATCAACCGGGATATTCCAGTTTTCTATTTTTTTTATAATTTCTGTCCCGGCATTATCATCTCCCACGCTACTGATCATTCGGGAATCAATTCCCATTTTAAAAAGGTTGTACGCAACGTTAAAAGGCGCTCCGCCGGCACTTTTTTCCTTTCCCGGAAAAAGATCCCATAATACTTCGCCAAAACAGGCTACTTTTATCTTATTTGAATTTGTCATTTTACTATTTTTTATACTTGAGAGTAAGGCATTGGCTTTGTGGCCCTGCCGGAACTTAAAATATTCCGTTAGTTGTAGTTCTTTTTAAAACATAGAGACACAGATTCTATATGTTCCAAAAAGGTGTTTCAATTCTTTAAAAAGCACAGAACTTAGCTATGTGTAAAAAAACATATTTCGTTTTACATTCTTTTTACAGATTTAAAACCTATGTTTCTATGTGTTAAATGTAATTTTGGTAATTACATGCAACGGGTTATTTATATCATATCTTTTTCTCTGGGTTGTGATCCTATTAAAGCGTACAGCAATATCAATAGTTCGCATACAAGGGTCAGACACCAGGTCCAGCGCCACGAACCAAAGAGATCTGCCAGCGCACCCTGCAGCAATGTAAAAACTGCACCACCGAATACTGCTGATATAAAAACTCCCGAAGCCTTTGAGGTATATTGTTTTAATCCTTTTATAGAAAGCGAATAAATACAGCTCCACATAGAAGAATGCAGTAAACCTATCGCAACCAAAAACCAGATATTCTGGAAAACCATCGCAATTACAGCAAAAACTGCTGCTATGATCGTGGTGGTAATTAATTGCTGACGGGCCGAAACCCTGCTAAGAAAACTGGATATTACGCGCCCTACAAGAAAACCTCCCCAATAAAGCGTAGAAAGCAAAGCATGTATGCCAAGATCCATCCCGCCAATGATGATGTCTGTCTTCCCGAAGAAAGAAACAGGATTTCCCAACTCTTCAAGTTCAAACGCATATAAATTGATATTGGCGCCAATAGCTACCTCTGTACCTACATAAAAGAAAATAGCGATCACTCCTAGTGCAAAATGCCTGAAAGACCAAATACTCTTTTCCAGTTTTTCTCCCACTGTCGCACGGGTATGCGCGATATCAGGAATGTCAAGTTTTCGTACCAAAACTGCCACTGCCGCAATGCACAATATAAGCAGTACAAGAGGTGTAATTAACTGTTTGATTTCAATATTATCAATAGAAATTCCTCTAAACATTACCAGTGTCACAAAAAATGGTGCTGAGGTAGTTCCTATAGAATTAATTCCCGTGGTAATACTCAGACGCTGAACGGGCTGTGTACCGGGTAAATCATAAGAAGCCACATAAGGATTTACCACTACTTGTATGATTGCTGCGGAGGTACCCATTAAGTAAGAACCTAACAAGAAGACAATATATCCGTAAGGAATTACTGCTCCGCCTGCCGCGAAATGAAAATCAGGAAACCTGTATCCTATTTCTACGGCACACAAATACATTAGAAGTCCGGCTATAATAAAGAAAATACCTCTAATGATAGTCTTTTTATATCCGAAGGTATTGACCCACCTACTCCCTAAGGTACCGTTGATAAGATATCCCAGGAAAAAGAAAAAAGAAATCAAGGTGGTCAGCGTATTTTTATATGCTCCCGCTTCAGATAAAAATGTAAACTTTAAAGGTGCCTGAAGCTGCTCATTTACGGTAGTCAGAAAACCGACAATAAAATAAATAAAAGTAACTACGATGTAAGGTAATATTCTGTATTCTGATTTTAGTTTCATATTCGTTGTATTAACAGTTTGACCCTTATGCTACTATTGTTGTCAATACAGTTACTATTCCGTCTTGTTTTATCGCATTAACGAAATGCATATAAGATGCTGTAAATTTCTCTGAACTGCCAAGGTCAAAACTTTTAAACGGGGCTAACTTCAGAAAATCCTGAGGAATATCACTTTCGATAAGATCACTATCAACAGTATCCAGCCACGGTTCTGCGATATCGTATTGCAATCCGTCAGAATCTGTTTTATATTTTAAATAATGCCTGTAAGAAGCGATAAGAAAGGCCATACGTGACAAGTCTTTATCCTCTTTTATCATTTTGCCAAGATTAGGCATAATGTAAACCGGAAATTTCGAAATACCGTCATAACACAATCTGCTAAGCTGATCGCTTACTGCGCGGTTGGCAAAACGCTCTAAGAGTGTCTTTTTATACAACTCAAGATCTACCCCTTCAGGCGCAGGTACATAAGGTGTAATATCTATATTCATAAAATCCTTTAGCAGACTGATAAAAAGATTGTCGTGCATCGCAACATCAACTTTACGGTAACCCGCCAAAAATGCAGGATACGACAATAGTGTATGTGATGCATTCAAAAGACTTAGTTTCATGTTTTCGAAAACGGCAACGTCTTTTACAAACTCAACTCCTACTCTTTCCCATGCTGGTCTTCCTGCAATAAAATCATCCTCAATAACCCATTGAATAAAATCTTCGCAATAAACAGGCGCCTTGTCATCAATTCCACTTTTCTTGTTAAGGCGTTTAATATCCTCCGTTGTTGTTGCAGGCGTTATCCTATCAACCATACTGTTAGGAAAAGTAACGTTTTGTGCTACCCAGACTGCAAGTTCGTCGTCCTGTGCTTTTATAAAAGTTGTAAATGCTTTTTTTGCCGTATCACCGTTATGCTGAAGATTGTCGCAGGAAAGAATCGTGATGCCGCCATTTCCTTTTTCCTTGCGGGCACGCAACCCTTCAGCAATAAACCCAAAAACAGTAGCAGGCGATTCAGGATTTTCAATATCGTGCATGATTTTTCCATCCTCAAGCCTGAAATCACCGGTTTCCTTGTCCAGATTGTATCCGCCTTCTGTAATAGTAAGTGAGATAATTTTGATCGTACTTTCAGCGATCTTATCAATTACAGCTTTTGGATTTTCATAACCTGCTATAATTTCCTGTAACGCACCAATTTTATAAATCTCATCCTGTCCGTCCCTGCCGCAAACCGTTACGGTGTAATCAAAATCCTGTGACTTTAAATTTTCTACTGTATTTTTATCCGCAGCCAGCAAGCTTACTCCACATATACCCCAATCGCTTTGGTCTTTATGTGCTAACAACGTATTGGTATAAAATGCTTCATGCGCCCTGTGAAAGTTACCAACCCCGATATGTACTATACCCTGACTAATAGCTCTAGCATTATATTGATATTCTATAGTTTTCATTTTTTTGATTTATTTGGTAATAATTTGTCGATATTTTTATCAAACTTATGACATTCACCTACTATTTACATCGTTTTCGTAAAAAAACCATTATGGGAACGTTCCCAATATATTGGGAACGTTCCCATGTTATTAAATTGTATTTTTTAGTTTTAATTATAATTCATTTAATCACCTGAAAAAAGCAACTCCTGAACTGACAATAAGGTGTTTCAATTCATAAAAACTTACAAAATTATCCGAGGAAAAGAAACAGTTTTCTTTATAAACATAAAATCTACATCGAAGCTTCAGGACTATGTGTCGGATTATTGTTATTTTTGAACAAATTAAGCATGATGAAACGAACCACCATAAAAGATCTTGCACAGTATCTTTCCTTATCTACTTCGACTATATCGAGGGCATTGCTTAATGATAAAAACATACATTCTGATACAAAAAACAGGGTTTTGGAAGCCGCTCAAAAACTGGGATACAAACCCAATGTAACGGCTCTGAATCTCAAATACGGCAAAACGAAAAGCATAGGATTTGTTGTTCCGGAAATGACAACTCCTTTTTCATCTAAAGTGCTGCAAGGTGTTCACAACATTCTTTATCCTTTGGGATATAAGGTTATCATTCTGCAATCAGACGAAGATCCTGTACGCGAAAGGGAAAATCTGCTGTTGCTGGAAAGTTTTAATGTTGACGGGATTATCATTAATCTTTGCCACGAAACCCACAATCAGAGTATCTATGAAGAAATAATACATCGCGGAACTCCCTTGGTATTTTTTGACAGAATCCCACAAAATACGCTTGATGTTTCGAAAGTTTTGGTGGACGATCATATTAAGGCCTCTTTGATGATCGAACATCTTATTAGTTGTGGGCGTACCAAAATTGTGCATTTAATGGGGCCTTCGACTGTTCGAAATGCGATAGAACGTGCAGGTGGTTATCAACGTATTTTAACCAAGCATAATCTTTACGATTCGCAACTTATGATAAAGACTAATGGCGTAGGATTTGAAGCCGGAAGAATTGCCGCCAAACAATTAATTGACAACAACGTGAAATTTGACAGTATTTTTGCTTTTACTGATACCTTAGCGATTGGTGCGATGAACTATTTACAGGAACAAGGTATAAAAGTTCCTGAAGAAATTGCCATTGCAAGTTTCTCGGGAACAGAATTCTCTGTCAATGTATTTCCTCAATTGACCAGTGTCGAGCAGCCTTTGACTCAAATGGGCGAAAGTGCCGCAACACTTTTAATCGAAAAAATAAAAGACAATACATCAGCAAGCCAAACGATAATACTGGATGCTAAACTTGTATATCGTGCTTCTACATTAGGTAAAGAAGTGTAAAATCTATTGGTCTAAAAACAATTGAGAATAGCCTGAATAAAGTGAAAAAAGAAGGAGTAAAAAAAATGAAAAATGAAGGAACAAACTGGACTATTTGTCCGGAATGTCAGGGACGCGGCAAAAAAAGCCAACGGCTCAGCAAGAAAGTAAGACTCCGTTATCAGACCGCACTGGATGAGTTCGAAAAAGCAAATAGCGAAGAAACAGCTCCGGTTCGCCCTAAAGCCCACTTAATCTCCTGTTTGAACTGTTCGGGATCCGGATTACTTCCTTCCCTTGATCCTGCTTTACCGGACAAAGAAAATTACCCGCACGTTGCAATTATTGGCGCAGGTATTGGCGGAGTGGCTCTGGCAGTGGCCTGTTTGCACCGCGGAATCCCTTTTACGCTTTACGAACGCGACAGCAATTTTGATTCCCGATCTCAGGGTTACGGACTGACTTTGCAGCAAGCCAGTAAAGCAATCGAAGGATTTGGGATTTTCTCCTTAAACGAAGGCGTGATTTCAACACGACATTTGGTTCATACTACAGAAGGAAACGTAATTGGGGAATGGGGCGTGAGAAAATGGATACCGTCTGATACAACAACATTTCAGAAACGTTCGAATATACATATTGCGCGACAATCTTTACGTCTGGCACTTCTGGAGCAACTTGGCGGAGAAAGTGCCGTAAATTGGGGACATCAATTAATAGATTTTACCAAATGTAAAGATGAAAGTATTACCCTGAGCTTTCAGGTAAACGGAGAGATCAAAAATTGCAAGGCTGATGTTGTAGTTGGCGCGGATGGTATTCGCAGCTCAGTTCGGAAGCTATTGATTGGTGAAGATGTTACGCCTTTGCGTTATCTGGGCTGTATTGTAATATTGGGTATTTGTCCTTTGAAAGCTCTTAAAGGACTTGATAGCTCTTTATTAGATTCCGCTACCGTATTTCAAACTGCCAATGGCAATGAGCGCATCTACATGATGCCATATACGTCTGATGCCATAATGTGGCAGCTTAGTTTTCCTATGACCGAAGATGAGGCCAAGACATTAAGCGCTCAGGGGCTTAAAGCTCTTAAAGAAGAAGCCTGTCGCAGAACACAATGGCACAGTCCTATACCTGAAATTTTATTAGCAACACCGGAAGCTCAGATTTCCGGTTATCCCGTATATGACCGTGAATTGCTTCGCTCTGAATTGTTGGAAAAAAACGGACAAATAACACTAATTGGAGATGCAGCGCACCCAATGAGCCCTTTTAAAGGACAAGGAGCCAATCAGGCACTTCTTGATGCGCTCACATTGGCCCGGCTGCTATTTAAAGGATGTAAATCTTTATCACATTGGAAAAAAGTGGGATTAAGAGAAAGTGTATTGAATGAATTTGAAACAGAAATGTTAGAAAGGAGTGCTGTCAAAGTAAAAGATTCAGCAGATGCCGCCCAATTCCTGCATTCTGATATTGTACTACATGAAGGCGATGAACCAAGAGGACGCTGTTTGAAGAAAAAAGACGATTAAAAAATAGACTATAATAAATAAGAGCCATCTTTTAATGGCTCTTATTGTATCTGGTATACTCTAATGTTTTATTCTGTTCGTTTTACTGATAACTTATCCAGACAAAAATAAGCTGCGGTATTCATTCCATAAACTAAATCAAAGTCTGTTGAAGACATTTGAAAAACAAGATATTGTACTTCTCCTAAACTTTGAAGATTAGTTGCGCTTACATTTACCCAGCCTGTAGGCATTACCAATGAAGATCCTGTATGATTGGCTAATGTATGAGTAATGGGATTGGTAATAGTTCCGTCTTCGGTTACGCCGTAAATTAATAATTTGAAAGAATCACCTGAAGTAAACGCCCTTGCAAATCCATCTCCGTACAAACAACCGTAATAGGGCCATGGATGCATGTTTATTTTTAATCCTTCAACTTGGTATAATCCAGTGTTTCCAATTTTAATCCAGTTAGAAAAACTGCTTTCGCTAAAAGTAGTTCCTTGTGGATTTTTAGGATCTAAATAACTTGACCAATAGGCAACAATATAAGGATCTCCTGCTGTTCCCGGAGTCCCCGGAGTTACAGAAGAAGAACTTCCAAAGCCACTTCCCGCCATTGTTCCCCACTGATGCGCTACCCAGCCATCAGATCCGCCAGGTGCTGCGCCTGAACCATAATCGGTAATATCATTTACATTAGATACCGTAAAACCATCCCAGTAATTATAACCTGCAGAAGTTGCTGTATGCGAAAATGTAAAGATGTCAACATTAAGATTAGTACCGGAAACATAGGTATTCTCCCAGTATTTACCGCCAGTTGTAGTGGTTCCGCTTGCTAATAATGCACTGGTCAGAGTAAGTGTTGATGTGGTTCCAATTGCCGGATCTGTGACCGTTTTTCTTGTTACGCCACTTTTGCTTGTTGCTACTGCACTTGCGCTTTCGTTATTTAAAGGAGCATCATCATTGTTACAGGATGAAAGGCCTAAAAACAAACCTACTGTCAAAACATAAAGTACTTTTTTCATCATTTATAAAATTTAGGGTTAATAATTCGTCTTTAATTAATTTTAAAAAGTAGGCTTATTTGCTTTTAGAAAAATTCAAATCTTCTGCCTGTATAAAGTAGCTTGTTACCAGATCTGTAGCGCCAGCCTCCGCAAATGTCGAAACGAATACTTTGATAAAATCGATTCCCGGTAAATGAACTTTCTTTCCCTTATTGTCTACAGCCCAGCTAATATCTATTGACGGATCTTTGATGCCTCCGTAACCCCACTCAAAAGCTCCTACATTAAACACTGTACCTTCTCCATCGCTAACATCTTTTACCGGTAAATACACTTTTGTTCCTTTTACTGTATAAGATTCTCCCATCCATTGTGGATAATAATTATAGCGTCTCCATTTTTTTGTTTTTGTAATAAAACCGGATGCGTTTTTATTGTCTGTCCATTTAAGATATTCTTTATCAAACTGCCAGTCCTTTGTGCCTGTTACAGCTGCTTTAGCCGGATCAGGCTTGTTGTATGTCATTTCATAATTTTTGACAGTAGTCGATTTATGGTATTCACTACCCGCAATTTCGTACCATTCGTTTTCGTCTGCGATACCGTTTTTATTAGCATCGTAGGCAACATATATGCTTACGGGAGAAAATTTTAAACTACCGTTGTTCTCATTCATTAAAACCTTGAAATCGCGTTTACCATACGTATTTATTACTGTATGGTCAAAAGCTGTAACAATTGATCCTCCAAAAGTTCCTAATGAGATACCATTTTCTTCTGTAAGATCTGATTGAATTTGTGCCATAACTTCTGCTTTGGTCGTGAATGGAGTATTATCACTGCTATAACTAGGTGCAGGCAAATAATCGATAACAGATATTACTTTTGAAGTATAGGTTTTGCCTGTTTCTGAAACAGCAACTTTTGTAGACACCTGTTTTGTCAGTTTACCTAATGTTACGGTTAGATCTACAGTATAACTGGCTGATTTGGGCGCTATGAACTGTAATGTCTTCGTGTCTCCAATAACAGAATCTTTTACAGTTCCGTTAGTACCAGTTGCTTTTACTGTCCATTTATATTCTGCAAGAGCCGGATCGCCATTTTCAATCACTACTTCGGGATCTACAGTAACCGCATTATACCTGCTTACTGTAAAATCTGAGGCTAATTTTAAGGAAAGTGAAGCTTCTTTTACTGGTTGCGTTTCAGGATTGTCTTCTTTTGAATCATCATTGCTGCAGCAATAAAAAGCGCCAACAGCTACCAGAAACAAACTATGTTTTAAATACTTTTTCATATTCTTATTATTTTACTTTTTTTAAATTGTATTTTTTTAACAGATGAAGATCCGCAGCACCTGCAAATCGGGTAGCCATTGAAGATTGTTGATGACAAAGTCCCATTGGTTCGCTCACACAGTTTACTACTTTTATAAAATTAATTCCCGGAAGATTGGCCTTATTTCCGTTTTTATCTACTGCCCAGTCGATATCAATATCAGGGTTTACAGCATTTGCATATCCCCATTGCGGAGGAGTAAAATTCCATAGTGTAGTTTGTCCCGGACGTGCCGTAACAAAATCTACATTCAGTTTTGTTCCTTCATACGTAACCGCATTCTGAGTAGCCCATAAAGGATAATATTCCTTTTTGCTCTTCGATCTTGGCAGGTAATAAGTCTCAGCTGAGTTGTTTTCGCAAAAGATGTGCTCACGATCCACAAACATATCATTAGGCCCGCCAACTACTACAGGCGCTCCTGCTGCTTTTTTATGATAGGTAATTTTAAAATTCTTTATGGTATTTGCTTTTGTATGCTGACTTCCTATGATTTCGTACCATTCATCTTCGTCCGGTTTTCCGTTTCCATTTTTATCATATGCAACATATATTAAGCCCGGTGCCGGCGGATTGGCTTTATCTGTTAAATCACCACCGTAAATTTTAAAATCACCTTGTCCCGGAACATTCACAACAGTATGATCAAAACCTACGATAACAGATCCTCCAAAACCACCTAAATCAAGTTGATATCCCACGCTGGTTTCATTGATTCTGCCCAATGCAGTTCGTACGATATCTTCTTTTTTGAATCCGTCTTTATATAAATCGTTGGCAAACATTCCCGGTGCCGGATCAAAATCAAAAATGCTTGTGATGTAAGGATTGTAGTTTTTAGCCTCATTCGTTACATTGATTATTGTTTTTTTGCTGCCTTTTTTATCCCCTGACGAAACATTTAAAGTAAGTTCATAAGCGCCAGCGTAAATCGCTGTAAAACGCAGGTCTTTTGTATTTCCTACGATAGAATCTGTAGTTTGGTTCACCGGATTTTTGGTCAAAACCCACTCGTAAACAGGACTGGAAATTTCGGCAGAAGCCACTATGTTTAAAACACTAAATGTTGGCGCTTCATATTTTTCCTGAAGTGTAATTGCGATCAATTTTTGCTCAGGTTTATCATCATTACTGCTGCATCCTGTAAACACGGCTGCAAAGGCAATTAATAATAAATGGGTAAAGTTTTTTTTCATAATTTCTGGTATAATAATTTAATTTAACACACTATTTAATGGATTATCGGGTTGGGATGTTTTCTCCCAAAAGGTGCAAATCTGTGGCTCCCATAATCTCTGTCGATGTCTCACCAAGCCATCCAGCCTGCTGATTAAGACCATTGTAAACTTTCACAAAATCAATTCCCGGAAGACGGATTTTATCTCCGTTTTTATCTATCGCCCAATCAATATCAATCGCCGAATCATCATCATTGTTAGGCGCATTGTCTGCGTAGCCGTATAAAAAGGCATACTGCACAAAATAACTTCCTGTTCCACTTTCGTCAACCGCATTGTCCGGTAATCTTGTACCTTTAAAAGTGATACTTTGCTGATCTTTCAGCCATTTTGGCCAATATTCAAGAGAATGGTTGTAAGCATTGTTTTGTACCAGATAACCGTCTTTGCCCTGATTGTCCTTCCAATAGATATATTCCGTATCCGTAAAATTTACTGTTCCTGTTCCACCGCCCGGAACGGGTATTTTATTAGGATCCGGTCTGTAATAGGTTATTTCATAATTATGAATCGTTTTTTCCATTTTATGTCCGGCACCTTCTATTTCGTACCATTCATCGTCCGGAAGCCCGTTTTTGTTTTTATCATAAGACACCATGATTACCCCCGCTTCACTACTGCCGCCACGCATAGTACTATTAGGGTTAGGATTGGCTTCTGCCCAAAACGCATTACCCAATACCCTGAAATCGCGTTTTTCCTTAACATTTACAATAGTATGGTCGAAGCCAAAAACAACATAACCACCAAAAGCACCAAGAGAAATCAGGTCTCCGTTTTTCTTGGCCAGGTAAGTATTCGTTCTTGTCAAAACCCTCTCGGCCGTATCTCCATCATTGGCTGCCGGCAAATCGTTTATAAATTGTCCCGGAGCAGGTTTAAATTCAAAAACTTTAGCGATAAAAGTTTTAAGTTCTTTTGCTTCTTTGCTTACTGTAATGACAATCTTCTGGTTCTGGATTGCTCCTTTGTCATTTATAGTAACTGTCAGATTATAAGTTCCGACTTCTGTAGCTGCAAACAAGGCTTCTTTTGTGGTTGTATTGACCAATGAATAATTCTGGGTTGGTGCATTGGTTACCGTCCAGCTGTAAGCAGCATCTGCGCCGGCTACAATATTGGGACTCACGGCAAGTATGGTAAATCTTGCTACATTATAAGGGAGATCCTGACCGGCTATTGGAGGATTACTCACATCGTCACTTCCGCCATTATCTGAACAATTGGTAAGCATAATTGCTGCAGCCAAAAGGATCGTCGATCTAAAATAGGGTAAGGCTCTTTTATACATATATTTATTGTTTTAATTTTTAATTATAAAAAGAATAGTTATTAAACTATTTGTTGAGGTAACTTTTATTTTATAACTGTCTATATGAAGAGTACAACAGATAAAAATATTCAATTGAATCCCGTAATGGCGGAATATAAATTGCTCCGACTTTGAAGTTTGTCGGAATTTTTGAATAAGGATTTTTAGGAATTGGGATTGCGAAATGAGCTTTAATATGCTCGTTTAAACTTTGAGATAATTTTCCGGACAAGCTTTTTATTACAGCGAAATGCCAACGAAGTTTTAATTGTAGTGTATCGAATTTTAAAACCCGCAAAAAAGCCTCAGACTTCCCTGATTGAACAAAGGAAGCGGTTATTACAAAATGAAATAAAAGTTTTTTTCCGGTAGTATACATCACTCATTTAATTAAATAAACTCCGTGATATAACAATCAAAAGCAATAAGAGAGAATCCCGTTATAAAATAACAGGTCAATTTCTTGTTGTTCAACTTTATTCCACGAAAGTCTTAAACTATGTGATTCTGGCAGGTCTCCTGACTTGTTCCATCTTTAAACAACCTTCTCATCCGCCGCAGCGAACAATGGCATGAGTAACGTTTAAAGACTTATATAGAACTTACAGTAGCGGGTCTGTTCAGGATTTGCACCTGATTCCCTTTTAACTGTTTTTTCTTAAGAAAAAACAGACCAAAATCTGAGGGTAAATATATAATTATCTTTATAGAAATCCACTACTTTTTATCATTAAATTAGATTTATCACAATTTTTATAAAAAATGTAATGGTTAAACTTCTAAAAAATTGATTAAAATATCATTTTCGTAAGAAATAACCATTTCGTGTTTTTAATGTTGATTTTAAAGACTTTCCCTGAACCGAAGCCTTTCTGTATCATCAAAATACAAGCTTTATTTTAAGTTAAGAATGTGTATCTTTACTATCAAAAATCCTACAATACGTATCGTGTTGCTACTGTGCAGTATCAAATGCAACGGCAAAAAAATCGCAAATTTGTTCTTATCCATATCTGTAAATACCCCGAAATATTTCTTTAATACAACGAATTGAATCATTTGGTTTTAAGGAAAGCAACAATAATCTCTCAATAGCAGTTATAGATTGAATTAACATCACTTAAAAACTATTACATATGGCATTTGATTATATACCGATAGAAAGAGTTGAAAAACTAACTAAAAAGGAGTTTATAGACAATTATTACAAACCGCAGAAACCTGTTGTAATTACAAATCAAATAGAAGACTGGCCCGCTTTTACCAAATGGGATTTTAATTTTATCAGGGAAGTTGCAGGTGACAAAATGGTGCCTTTGTATGACAGCCGTAAAACCGATTATACTAAAAAAGTCAATGAACCTGACTTTACAATGACAATGTCAGAATACATCGATATTCTTGAAAAAGGTCCGACTGATCTCCGTATATTTTTATACAATCTTATGAAAGAGGTTCCTGTAATGAAGTCTGATATGCAGTGGCCGCGCCTGGGACTTCGATTACTTAAAAATTTGCCTCTTGTTTTTTTTGGCGGTCAGGATGCAAAAGTATTCATGCATTATGATATTGATTTTCCTAATATTTTTCATGTACATTTTGAAGGTAAAAAGCAATGTGTTTTGGTCGATCCTAAAGAAACAAAATACATGTATCGCCTGCCCTATTCCTGGTTGTGCAATGAGGACATTGATTTTGATAACCCTGATTTTGAACGATTTCCGGCACTTCGAAAAGTAAAGCCCTACATTACCCAGCTCAACCACGGAGAAATGCTGTATATGCCGGAAGGCTGGTGGCATTATATGAAATATCTTTCGCCGGGTTTCTCCCTGAGCCTGAGATCCCTTGCAGGAAGGCCTTTGAACTTGTGGAAAGGTTTTGCGAACGTTGCCATCATCCGTTATTATGATAACTGGATGCGCAAAAGAAAAGGTCAGGAATGGCTGGATTACAAAGATGCCGAATCTATTCGCAGGACTAATGCCGCTTTAGAAGCAGCAGAATAAACAATAGATAGAAAAAAAACATAAAAAACTCCAAAATCTATTGACTCTGGAGCTTTAAAAATACTATCGGTTTTAACTAAAGATTTTAAACCAATCTGATTCCCAGACTTCTGTAACTATCCAGTTTGCTGTCATCACTTGGCAGATCTGTAATAAGTGTATTAACCTCTTCAAGATCACATACTTTGAAGGGTTCTGTATTGTTTATTTTTTCAATATTTCCCAATGCAATTGTCTGTTTCGCATTGTTTAACATCATTCGTTTTATTTCTGCTTCATCATTAAAGGTCGATGTTATCCCAAATTTACTTTGTATGGCGCAGGCACCTAAAAAATAAATATCGGCAATATAATTCTTTACGTCTTCACAGGTTTTAGCGCCTAAATTGGTTTCTGTATGCCTGTTGTAAATACCTCCTAAAATAATAATTTCAATGTCTTTGAATTTTGAAAGAATCGGTATAAGGGCTACATTATTCGTTACAATCCTGAAATTCGAATTCAGCGGAAGATGAGCAGCAATTGCACATACAGTTGTGCCGCCATCCATAAACACGGTTTGTCCGTTTTTAATAAATTGTTGGGCTTTTAAGGCAATTGTCTGTTTACCGTCTGAAAGATAGGACGCTCGATCCTGAAAATTCAGAGGATTTTTTGATATCGATATGGCACCTCCCCTAACTTTAGACAATAATCCGTTATTGTGAAGAAGTTCAATATCCCGACGAATGGTATCTTCAGAAACTTCAAGATCAAGTGCCAGTGTATCATAAGTCACTTTGCCTTTCTGTTTCAGCAATCCAAGTATATGGTCAAAACGTTCTTCTTTTATCATGAAATTTTAATATTAATAGTTGGATACAATGAATTGTAAAACATCCAACACTTAGTATGAATACAAATATAATAGATTAAGCAATTTTTAAAAAGTTTGATAACTCTTTAATTTCTTCCAGAACAACTGCCCCCATCTCTGCCATTTCTTTTTCATTGAATCCATTAGTGAGTCCGTATAGGGTAAAGCCTTCTTCTAAGACATTTTTTGCCCCAATAATGCTATCTGCAATTACCGCACATTGTTCCGGTTTATATCCCATTTTTTTTGCAGCTTTCAGGTACAATTCAGCATTTGGGTCCTGATTTTCCATTTCGCAGGTGGTAAATATTTCTTCAGGCTTAAAAAAATGAAGCAGATTGGTTAACCTCAGATTAAATTCAATTTCTTCTCTTGGAGTGTTCGATAATACACAAAATGGAACTTTCATCATTTCAAGCATTTCTCTGACGCCTTCTTTGGCATCAAGTCCATGCCTTAATTCTTCATATATTTTTTTTCGTAGTTCTTCTTCAAAATCGTCCGGAACACTGATATCAAAAAGATTTTTAAGCTGTATTATATTCTGCTCAATTCCTTTCTCGCTAAAAAGCCATACAGCATCATCCAATTCGATGTTTAATCCGTATTCTTCAGCTTTGTCTAACAGGACAGAAATTATTATCGTTTCTGTATTGAGTAAAATAGCATCACTATTAAAAATAATACACGCAATGACCGGAGCAACCTTTTCTTCTTTCATACCTTTTTCTTAACTAAAAAATCTATTATTCCTGTTTTCTCCATTTATAGGCTGCTGCGACTAATACCAAAAAGATCCCGCAACATCCCAAAGCTATTGGCAAAGAGAAAAATTGCGCAAGCAAACCTAATAAAGCCGGACCTGCCAATTGTCCTGCATATCCCATCGTGGTAATCGCCGGGATAGCCACTGCTGCTGAAATGTTCTTTAATCGTCCGGCTTCGCTTAAAAAAACAGGAACTATATTCGCTGCACCCAATCCTAAAAGTATAAAGCCAATCAATGCTGTTATCGTCCACGGAGTCAATACGGCCAGAAATAATCCTGAAGCTGCAATAAGACTTCCTGCAACGACCACCACTTTACTGTTAAAACGTGATACTATTTTATCGCCAATCAAACGCATTGTAGCCATGGCAATCGAAAAAGTTGCATATCCCATTCCGGTAAACGCTTCGTTGACACCGCGGTTTTCATGTAGAAATAATGCACTCCAGTCTAACATTGCGCCCTCAGAAAGGAAAACGATAAAACACATGATTCCCAGAAAAACAACACTCTTTTTAAGCCACGAGAAAGATTTGGCTCCTGTTTCTTTTTCTGAAGAAAAATTCGCTATAGCAGCTTTTTCTGTTGCAGCATCAAAAAGAAAGCGATACTGAAAGGAGACAATCAAAATGAGCAGTATGGCGATACTTACGGCAGCAGTTATTGGCTCCAGGCCAAATTTCATTAAAAAGCCCAAACCAAGAGAACCAAAAAGTCCGCCAACGCTAAAAAGTCCGTGAAGAGAAGACATAATCGGTTTTCCGTACAGGTTCTGAACCTGAACACCGTGGGAATTCATGGCAACATCGACCGTTCCCACTGCGGCACCAAAGACAAATAAAGCAACCCCCATTGCTATTGCCGTGTTTAAGATTAAAAGTAAAGGCAGTGTCAGTGCCATCAATAAAGTGGCACAAAGAATAACAATCCTGTTGCCGTATTTATGTCCCAGATAACCACTAACCGGCATCATGGTTATTGCGCCACAACCCAACATCAATAGTAACAAGCCTAGATTGGCATCGTCAAGGTTCAATCGTTGTTTTGCGTACGGAACCATCGGCGCCCAACTTGCTATTCCTAATCCGCAGACCAAAAACATTGTTTTTGTAGCTGTTTTAGCTTTAACCACATTGTCAATCATAATTCATTCATTTAAATATTATTTGCAAATTAATGCAAATTTGCATTAATTTGCAAATAATATTACAGAATTAAATTTTTAGAGTCAGAATGATGAATGTTCTTATAGAAGATTCCTTTCAAAAAAATAAACCATTAAAAGAATAAACATGAAAAAAAGACTAATTGTAGATATCGATGGTGTCCTTGCTGACATTTACGGACAGTTTAGAAAATTTGAATTAGAAGATTTTGGCCACAATCAGGATTTATCTAAAATTACAGGAAAGTTGGAAGAAGAAGCATTTGTAAACGGTGAAATCTATATGGCAACTCAGGGATTTTTCAGACACGCTGCCGTTATTAAAGGAAGTGTTGAGGCAATCGAAAAACTAAATCAAACGCATGACTTGTTTATCGTTTCTGCTGCAACAAAATTCCCGAATAGTATGGCAGAAAAACAGGAATGGCTTCTGGAATATTTTCCCTTCATAACATGGGAACAAATTGTATTTTGCGGTACAAAAGAAATTATAAAAGGCGACATCATGATTGATGACCATTTTAAAAATCTCGACAAATTTTACGGTCAGACGATACTGTTTAGCCAGCCTCATAATCTCAACCGAATCGAAAATGGACATAGCAGGGTCACAAACTGGAAGGAAATTATCAAGTTGCTTTCATAAATCCAAAGATCTTAACCTGATCTGAAAAATTAATTATAAAAAGTGAATATCGTTTTATTGTACTATTTACAATACGTATAGATAAAGAAAAGACAGCCTAAATAAACTGAGCTGTCTTTTTTTTTTAGGATCTTACTACTCCTTAAAGTAATTAGCGCCCCAAATGGTATATCGCTTTTTCATGGTTTCAATTTTTGTTTGAAATTCTGTCCAGTTTTTACTTTCTTTTGGCGACCACAATACCTCGCTTAAAGCACTCAAACGTGGAAATATCATATATTCTACTTTGGCAGGATTAGCCATATATTCTGTCCATACATTGCCTTGAGCACCCAAAACATATTTTGCCTGTTGTGCATTCAACTCTTTAGGAATTGGCTCATAACTGTATACTGTATCTAAGGGTAAAAAGCCGCCAATAGTCACTTCTTTTTCATCCTTGGTTTGAGAATGGTCTAAATAAACGTGGCTTCCCGGAGTCATTATCACCTGATGGTTTTCTTTTGCAGCAGCAATTCCGCCTGCTTCTCCCTGCCAGCTCATCACGATCGCATTTGGCGCAAGTCCGCCTTCTAATATTTCATCCCAGCCAATTAAAGTCCTTCCTTTTTTATTGATGTATTTTTCTATACGCTGGATGAAATAACTCTGAAGTCCGTGTTCGTCTTTCAAATCTTTGTCTTTGATCATTTGCTGACAAAACGCACTTCTTTTCCAGGCATCTTTAGGAGATTCATCGCCACCCACATGTATGTATTTTGATGGAAATAAAGCCATTACTTCATCCAAAACATCTTCCAGAAATTTAAACATATTTTCTGTTGGAACAAACACATCTGTATGAACACCCCAGGTTTCCTGAACAATTTTATTTCTTCCGTTTGCCATCTCCTGTTTGCTCTTCGCAGACATCATATTCTCCGGTAGATTCGTTTTCTCGTCCGGAAAACAGCTCAACTCCGGATAGGCAGCAATGGCGGCACTACTGTGTCCCGGCATTTCGATTTCCGGAATTACCGTTATAAAACGATCCGAAGCATATTTTACAATGTCTTTTACTTCTTCCTGAGTATAAAAACCGCCCTCAGGAGTATTATCGCTTCCTTTACCGGGATATTTGCCTATAATGCTTCCGTTTCTTTTAGAGCCAATTTCAGTTAGTTTTGGATACTTTTTTATTTCGATTCTCCAGCCCTGATCTTCGGTTAGGTGCCAATGAAAATAATTCATTTTATGCAAGGCTAGGTAATCAATGTATTTTTTTACAAATTCAACGGAGAAAAAATGACGTCCAACATCCAGCATCGCTCCTCTGTAAGCAAAACGAGGTTCATCTTTTACATCTACAGCTGCAATGGCAAGACTACTGCTTTTTTCTACAGGCAATAACTGAATAAGGGTTTGCATGCCATAGAAAGTTCCCATTGGGGAATTACCATTAATTTCAACACCATTTTTACCTGATTTAAAACTATAGCCTTCTCCTTTTAGTCCTTCAATATTTTTTTGACTTATTAATTTTATGGAATTTTTCACTGCTTTATTTACAACAGGCAATTTAAAACCATAATAATTAAATAAATAAGTATTCAAAAAAGCAGCCGCAGCATTGTCTTCTTTATTGGCGACAACTAAACTCGTTTGCGAACTGATCACAAAGTTTCCGGTTTTCCTAACCACTTCTACTGGCTGAGGAATGATATTTACTTCTTGTGCAAACGACAATGTGCTGCAAAAAAGAAGTGAAAATAATAATGACTTTACCATGTTTACTATTTAATTAATTATTGTTAAAACTAAAAAAATCCTCGATGTGTACGATAACACTTTAAGAAAAATGCGTAACAAATTTACTTAAAAACATATTTCCGAAACTTGATGTTATTAAGTTAAGAGATTTTAGAAAATAAAATTAATCTTGCAAAGACGGGAAGTCGCAAAGGTTTTGTACTTAAGCTTTGCGACTTAATGCCTTTAACAGAGATTTATTCGCCCTAACATTTTGATTTTATCTTAATGTAATAGCTTTTTTTACCCCGCTTTATTTTGTATACGCCACAGCGTGTTGTTTACTGCTGCCTAAACCATCCATTCCCAATTCGATTACATCTCCTTCTTTGATGTAAATTGGGTCTGGTTTTATTCCTAAACCAACTCCCGGAGGCGTTCCTGTACTGATGATATCACCTGGAAGCAAGGTCATAAACTGGCTTAAATAATGTACTAAAAATGGGATCTTGAATACTAAATTCGAGGTATTACTGTTTTGGAATTTTTTTCCATTAACAGTTAACCACATTGGTATGTTATTCACGTCTGCTATTTCATCCTGAGTTGCCAAAAAGGGTCCAAGTGGTGCAAATGTGTCGCAGCCTTTTCCTTTTGCCCATTGTCCGCCACGCTCTATTTGAAAAGCTCTTTCGCTGTAATCATTAAGTAAAGCATAACCGGCAACATAATCTAAAGCATCTGCTTCTTCTACGTAACTTGCTTTTTTGCCTACTACAAAAGCCAACTCAATTTCCCAATCTGTTTTTTCGCTGTTCTTTGGGATGATCAAATCATCATTTGGCCCGCATAAAGAGGTTGTTGATTTAAAAAAGATAATAGGCTCCGTTGGAATTGGTGCATTCGTTTCTAAACAATGATCTACATAATTTAAACCAATGCAGATTATTTTTGATGGTCTCGCCACCGGAGAGCCTAAACGTACATTGGCATCCACTTCCGGTAAAACCGGATTACTTTCTAATGCTTTTTTTAATTTCTCTAATCCGTTTTCTTCAAAAAACGTTTCGTTGTAATCTGTTACTATTGAAGAGACATCAAATCTTTTTTCTCCTGCTAAAATACCCGGTTTTTCTTTACCGGCTTCTCCAAATCGTATTAGTTTCATTGTATTACTTTTATTATATTATACTTCTTCTTATCTGTTCAGACAATATTATTTTTGCTCTTTATTCATTCCAATTGTACCTTCAACATACGCTTTTTCAACGGGTAAAACTGGTCGATATGGCAGGGAATGAATAAGGCGACCTTCATTATATCTTAGTTATTTAATTTAATAAAGCCTCCGTCTATAGGATAATCGCAACCGGTAACAAAACCGGATTCATCGCTGCATAAAAACAAAGCCAAAGCTGCCACTTCATCCGGTTTCGCCATACGGCCAATGGGTTGTGACTTTGATAATTTCTCAAACATTTCTGCTTCCTGACCCGGATAATTCTTCGCAATAAATCCGTCTACGAAAGGAGTATGCACGCGCGCCGGAGAAACTGAATTACAACGAATGTTTTCGCTCATATAATCTCTTGCTATCGATAGCGTCATTGCCATTACAGCTCCTTTGGCAGTAGAATAAGCAAATCGATCCGGAATACCTACCCAGGCAGCAATCGAAGCCATATTTAAAATAACGCCTCCGCCAGCATTTCTAAAATGTGGTATCGAAGCATGCAGACAATTGTATACCCCTTTTACATTCACATTCATGATTCTGTCAAAATCTGCTTCAGGAGTGGTATCTACTTTGCCTACATGAGCAATTCCTGCATTGTTTACCAGAATATTAATGTTTCCTATTTTTTCAAATGTGGCCAATACTTCTTGCTGACTGGCGACATTACAGGCATGAGAAAATACTTTTCCTCCATTTGCTTTTATTTCGTCAACAGCTGTTTTAGCACTTTCCTCTGTTAGTTCTATAATGTGTACTTCGGCTCCCTGCTTTGCAAATAAAACCGAAATGGCTTTTCCTATTCCGCTGCCGCCACCGGTAACAACCGCTTTTTTATTTTGTAATGAAAACATATAATTAGATTTTTAGATCATTAGATTATTAGACTTTTAGCTCTTGAGAGTTGCAATTTATAACTCATTGGCTGTAATTAGTTTTAACACATAGAAGCATAGATTCTGCACGCTCAAAAAAAGGCGTTTCACTTCCTTAAAAGACACAGAGTTTAGCTATGTGTAAGAAACATGTTTCTTTTTACACTCTTTTATAAATCCAAAATCTATGTTTCTATGTGTTAAGTGAAATTTTAGTAATTACACTCAATGGGTTAATTTATAACTCATAATTACTACAATGACACTCCTCTTTTCCATGGAATAAAATCATCCTGATTGAGTAATACGGCTTTTGGAATAATTTCTCCGCTTGCCGCTTTGATACAATATTCCAGAATATCTTCTCCCATTTCTTCAATGGTTTTTTCTCCGCTAATTATCGGACCACAATCAATATCGATAATATCGCTCATTTTTTTAGCCAAAATAGAATTTGTAGCTACTTTAATAACCGGACAAACGGGATTACCTGTTGGAGTTCCTAATCCTGTGGTAAACAAAATTAATGTTGCTCCGGCAGCCGCTTTTCCGGTTGTGGCTTCAACGTCATTTCCCGGTGTACAAACCAAACTCAAACCTGCTTTTGTTACCGGTTCTGTATAATCCAATACATCAACTACGGGTGCTGTTCCTCCTTTTTTAGCTGCTCCGGCACTTTTTATGGCATCGGTTATTAATCCGTCTTTGATATTTCCCGGCGATGGATTCATGTGAAATCCTGAACCTACTTTATGTGCCAGGGCATCGTAAGACTGCATTAAATCAATGAATTTTTTAGCAACGGTTTCTGATGTACAACGATCAATCAGGTTCTGCTCCACTCCACACAATTCCGGAAATTCAGCCAGCAAAACTTTACCGCCTAACGCTACTAGTAAATCTGAAGCATAACCTACTGCAGGATTAGCAGAAACCCCGCTAAAACCATCACTGCCGCCACATTTTACTCCAAGACACAATTCGCTTAACGGTGCTGCTACTCTTTCGAGTTTGTTTATTTGTATTAATCCTTCAAATGTTTTTTTAATGGCATCGGCAATCAATTGCTCTTCACTTTTTGATTGTTGCTGCTCAAAAATATACAAAGGTTTATCAAAGGATAGATTTTGCTTTTTAACATCATTCGTAAAATCCTGTACTTGCAAATGCTGGCAACCCAAACTCAATACGGTTATTCCCGCCACATTTGGATGATTTGCATACGAAGCCAGTAACGCACTTAAAGTCGCCGAATCCTGACGCGTGCCTCCGCAACCACCCTGATGGTTCAGAAATTTGATACCATCTACATTTTTGAAGATTTTATTCGTATTTTGATCCGGAGCCAATTGTACATCAATTGAATCGAGGCTTTCTCCTTTTTTAAACGCTTCAAGTAAATTATGGGTATATTGGGTGTACTTATCGCTCACTGAATATCCTAACTCATTGTGCAAAGCTTCACGGATTACATCCAGATTGCGGTTTTCACAAAATACTGTTGGTACAAACAACCAGTAATTGGCTGTCCCTACACGGCCATCATTTCTTTTGTATCCTCTAAAAGTCCTGTCTTTAAATTTTGAAACATCCGGCGCTTTCCATTCAAAATCAACATGACGATACTGATACGGTTCTGCCGCATGTTTCAGGTTGTCTGTTGTCATGAGGCTTCCTTTGGCAACATCATTTTGCACTCTTCCAACCAAAACACCGTACATGGTAACTTCAGCTCCTTCTTTTAAATCAGTTGTATAAAACTTATGCTTTGCCTTAATAGTATCCTGAAGGATATAGGTTTCTTTATCAAAAGTTACACTTTCTCCTTTTGCCAAATCTGTTAAAGCGACCAGCACATTATCTTCCGGGTGCATTTTCACCACCAATCTTTTAACTCCGTTTTCTAACATATTATATAAATAAATTTTATGCTTTATTTGTTTTATGTCCGTTAAATGCAAACAATAATATTACTGAAAAACACGTCAACGGAACAACGTAACCATACTGAATACTTCCTGTACTATCTGAAATCAACCCTAAAACCGGAGGAAGTAAAGCGCCTCCCACTATAGACATTACGATTAATGAAGATCCTATTTTGGTATTATGTCCAAGACCGTCAATTCCCATGGAGAAAATAGTTGGAAACATAATACTCATAAAAAAAGCTATTGTAATTAAGGTATACACCACAATCATTCCTGAACCGAATATGGCTAATATTGATAAGAGGATATTAATGATGGTATAAATGATTAATAATTTTCTTGGTTGTATGTATTGCATGAAAAAAGTTCCTGCAAAACGTCCTAACATAAATGCCAGACCAAAAAATCCAAGATATTTGGCTGCAACACCTTCTTCGAGGCCTGCTGAAGTAGTTGCCATTTTAATAAAAAAACTTCCAACACAAACCTGCGCTCCTACATAAAAAAACTGGGCCAAAATCCCCCATCTTAAACGCATTGATTTTAGGGCTCCTGCAAAACTGGCTCCTTCAACTCCTTCTTTGTTTTCATCTTTTACATCGGGCATATTGGTAAAATAAAACAATACTGCCACTGCCAGAATAATAAGTCCCAAAATCAGGTAAGGCATCTTTACACTTGCTGCTTCTTCTAAAACATACGCATGCAATTCTGCCGGTGCCATTGCATCCATTTGGGCCTTCGTTAAATTTTTTCCGGATAAGATCATTGGTCCAACATAGGCCGGAGCAATAAAAGCGGCAAGTCCGTTAAACGATTGTGAAAAATTCAGTCTTTTCGTTGCCGTTTCAGACGGGCCTAATATTGTTACGTAAGGATTGGCAGCTGTTTCTAAAAAAGTAAGTCCGCACGCGATAACAAAAAGAGCGCCCAGAAAATAAATATACTTCAATTCATTGGCAGCAGGCACAAATAAAATTGAACCAATACCAAACAAAACCAATCCTATCATGATACCCGATTTATAACCGTATTTTCTCATGATATAACCAGCGGGCAAAGCCATAACAAAATAGGCGATAAAAACAGATGAATCAATAAGTGAAGATTCTAAATCTGTAAGATTAAATGCTTTTCTTAAATGCGGAATAAGTATCGGATCTAAATTGTGTACAAATCCCCAGAAAAAAAACAAACTGGTTACCAATATAAAAGGAAACAGCCATTTTTTATTTTCTGTAGAACTGACATTCTTCTGAACATCCATTTGAGTTGGTAATGCCATATGTTTTTTATTAATTTTATGCTTTTTTAGAATTATAAAAGTATAATGTATGACGTATAATTACTGATTCAATATTACCCTTGTTTAATTAGTAATTGTCCTTTCTAAAATTATCCGAAAAAAAACAGCTCTATTTAAAAGGAATGTGGAAAATATTGATTTTTTACTGCGCCATCTTCAAACAAATCTATTACAGCATCGCCCAAAGCATTTGTATATAATTCCTCTATTGTCTATTGTCTATTGTCTATTCTCTCTATTCTTTCTTCTCTATTCTTTCTTCTCTATTCTTTCCTCTTTGCTCTTTCTTCTTTCCTCCAAACATAAACTCCATTCCACTTATTTTTTTATATTTGTTTTTTTGCAAAATCGATTTAGTAAATCGATTCTGATTTTGAACTTTTAGCCATTAACCGCTGTTCTTTTATTATTCTGAAAGAACGAAACCAACGAAACCAAACCATGAAGAAAAAACTTTTCACCCTCTTTACCTTTTGTATCCTCTCTTTGTCCTTTGCACAAAAAACACCCAAAGCAATTAAGGTCACCTATCAAAGAGCCTCTAACGGAAAATTGATCGAAAATCAGGATCCATTGTATTTATTCGCTTCTAAGGAATTGAGTTTGATTACAACAGATAAAATCATGCAGAAAAAAGCTGATTTTCCGTTTGAACAGACTTTTACAGACTTTAGTACTAAGACCATTTTGCAATTGGCGCAGCTGAAAGCAGAGAAGTCGATTCTCAATCACGATAATGAAGCTTTGGGAAAGCAAAAGTTTGAATTTAGCAATGCAACTAAAAAAATTCTGAATTATACCTGCAAAAAAGCAACAACTTCCATAAACTCCAATACAATAGAAATTTGGTACACTACCGAATTAACATTAAAAGGCGGACCAAGTGTTTTGGGACAAGACTTAGGTTTGGTTCTGGAAACCATTCGTAACGGCAATAGTACTATTACTGCAACAAAAATCGAGAATCTAAAAACTGCACCTGCAATTTTTGCAATTCCAAAAGCTCAGTCGGTTGACCAGCTGACGTACAAAGATCTGTTATGGAAAAGCCGTTTTGTGAATATTCCGGTTTTCACCAAAGAACAGATTCATTTTGTATCTGATGCAAAATCCAATGACAGTATTTTCAGGTTTGCGAGCGGCACTGTAATTGTCCGAAAAGTAAAGTTTCCTGAAATCAAAAAAGGAAGCGCTATTTATGTCGATGTTACGGAACAATCAAATGGTGATGCTTATGACAGAACGGGTTCGGTTTTTATGATTCCAACGGATAAAAAAACCTCTTTCCTTGACGGATTAAAAAATGGAGTTCAGACGTTGCCTGTTTATGAAAACGGAAACGGCAAAAAATATCAGGGCGTTACAGCAACAAACGATTATACACCTTTGTTGGAAATGATGCGCTTTTTTACTCCTTTTGGCGTGAAGTATTTTAACTATTTACAACTAAAAAATAAAGTTTGGCAAGACAGTGTCTTCTATCGTCAGGATATTTCTTTATTACAGCCTAAATTGAGCAATCAGGAGGTATACATAGGAATGTTTATTGGGAATTATGATGCTGGCGGACACAAAGCAAGCCTGAATATTTCGATTCACCAGGGCGAAGACAACAACGAGAAAGGCGATTTTATTTTACCTCTTTTCAATACACTGAATGTAATGGAAATGGCGGGACAGGATTACGCCACTATGTTTGATAACGAAAAAGGACTTGAAATGACTTTTGAAATCCCTCAGGGATATAAAAATTTCAAATTGAGTTATACGACAACGGGTCACGGTGGCTGGGAAAATGGCGATGAATTTTTACAGAAGAAGAATACTGTTTTTATCGATGGAAAAGAAGTTTTTGGTTTCACCCCATGGCGAACCGATTGTGGTTCATATCGATTGAGTAATCCTGCATCGGGTAATTTTGGGAATGGATTGTCATCATCCGATTTAAGCCGTTCTAACTGGTGCTCGGGAACAACCACGAATCCAAATCTTATTGATCTGGGAAATCTTACAGCAGGAAAACACACGATCCGCGTTGCTATTCCGATGGGAAAACCGGAAGGCACCAGCAGCAGTGCATGGAATGTTTCCGGTTTCCTGATTGGAGAAAGGTAATTGATAATTAAATTTAGATAATATCGACTTATTGACGGAACAGAAGTCTTTATACATTTAAGTTTCAAAAAAAACGTAAAATAATTAATCGCAATAAATTATGACTTTTAGCGGATCTATTGTCATTATTCAAAGTCTTTATTTAATGCTGTTTTTTTTCTATTAAAAACTATCAAACCACTTAACTAAAAAACCATGAAAAAAATCACACTTTGCCTGCTGTTTTTCTCCATGAGCTGGACAGCAATACTAGCACAAACCTACACCCCTACTGAAGGAAACCTGAAAAACAGAAAAGAATTTCAAGACGATAAATTTGGAATGTTCGTTCATTTTGGTCCTTACAGTGTTCTGGGAAATGGGGAATGGATTATGACGAACCAAAACATCAGAGTAACGGAATACGGAAGGTTAATTAACGTTTTTAATCCTCAGGATTTTGATGCGAAAAAATGGGTTGGCATTGCGAAAGCGGCAGGAATGAAATACATCACTTTTACCACGCGCCATCACGATGGTTTCAGCAATTTTGACACTAAATTATCCGATTGGAAAATTACAAACACGCATTTCAAAAGAGATCTTCTTAAGGAACTGGCCGATGAATGTCATAAAGAGGGAATCAAACTGTTTTGCTATTATTCGCTTTTAGACTGGACAAGAAGTGATTATCAATACGAAACTGGAAAAACTGGAAAAGGAACAGGCAGAACTCAAAAAAGTGACTGGGACAGCTACGTTCGTTTTATGAAAGGTCAATTGACTGAAATACTGACCAATTACGGTGAAATTGGAGGAATCTGGTTTGACGGACATTGGGATCAACTGGACAATGATACGGATAAAACACTGACGCCGAAAGTAAATTGGCATTATGACGAAATTTACCAGCTGATTCACACGTTACAGCCTAATTGCCTTATTTCAAACAACCATCATTTATCACCGATACAAGGTGAAGATTTTCAGGCTTTTGAAAAAGATCTGCCAGGCGGAAATACCTCCGGATTTGGCGGGCAATCCGTTTCTCAATTACCATTGGAAACCTGCGAAACGATGAACAATTCCTGGGGATTTAATATCAATGACAGAAAATACAAATCGACCAAAGACTTATTGCATTACCTGATCAATGCCGCCAGTTTAAATGCTAATTTCCTTTTGAATGTTGGTCCGATGGCAGACGGATCAATTCAGCCGGAATTTGTTGAGACTTTAAAAGAAATAGGAAGCTGGATGGATAAAAACGGAAAAAGTATTTACGGTACAAGAGGCAATGTAATACAACCGCAGGACTGGGGCGTATTTACGGCAAAAGAAAAAACGTTGTTTGCACACATCATCAATACATCAAAACAAGCTGAATATATTTTTATCCCGGAAATGAAGCAAAAAATCAAAAAATGTTATTTGATAGACAGTAAAAAAGAGCTGAAATTCAAACAACAGCCGGAAGGAACTTTTGTCTATTTGAATGGTGTAAAAATAGATCCGATCGATACCATAATAGAAATGCAAATACAATAATTTTTATAAAGTTTAAGAGCGAAGGCTATAAAAAACTTTGACAGAAGCTTATGTTCAAAATTGAATACTTTAAATCATTATCAAAGTTTAAAATTAAAATTCGTTACGCTCTTTGTTTTAATAACTTCTGCTTTTATTTCATTTTATCTCAATAAATTAATTATCAAATATGTTTAAAAAAATTCTTTTCCTGTCTGTTGTTGCTTTGATTGCAACCGAAAAAGGAACCGCACAATCAACATTTTCTGCTAAAAAATTCCTTCAGCATGACCGTTATCTGGCTTCAGATAAGTTAGAAGGCCGTCTTGCGGGAACAAAAGGCAATAATGAAGCGGCAGCTTACATCAAAAAATATTTTAAAAAATTTGGTCTTAAAAAATTTAATAACGATTATTATCAGCCGTTCAGGATTTTTATGAAACCTGATATCAACAAAATGAAATCAGATAGTGTATCTACTCAAAATGTTGCAGGTTATCTGGAGGGATCCGATGAGAACCTCAAAAAAGAATTTATTGTGATTGGGGCACATTATGACCATTGGGGATGGGGCGGAAAAGGTTCCGGCAGCAAGAAAAAAGACACGCTTGCCATTCATAACGGAGCAGACGATAATGCTTCGGGTGTTTCGGCTCTTTTGTCTATTTTAGAAGAGCTTCATCATCAAAAAATCGCACCCAAAAGAAGTATTATCTTCATTTCTTTCAGTGCCGAAGAGGAAGGTTTATTGGGATCAAAATATTTTGTCAGCCACTTGCCTGTAGACAAAAGTGCTGTAAAAGTGATGATCAACATGGATATGGTAGGGCGATTGAATGATAAAAAAGAACTGTATATGGGCGGTGCCGGTACTTTTCCTGATGGCGTTGAGCTCATGAAGAAACTAGGTGAAGGAAGCGGACTTAATCCTATTGTTTTTGCAGGTGATGTGGGCGGTTCTGATCACGTTACGTTTTACAAAAACGATATTTCGGCTATAGGATTACACACCGGAGGACATCCGCAATACCACACGCCTGAAGACGATACGGCTTTGATTAACAGTGAAGGCGGTGCTTTAGTCTCGAAATATATCTATAGCGCTTTGGTTTCGATTGCTAATTATGAGCAGCCCTTAACTTTTATCAGGCAAAATTAAAGGTGTCAGGTTCCTTCTAATTGCTTCTCTGAACAATGATCGAAAGTGCTTAAATAAAAATCGGCTAATTGCAGTTCCTCTTCCTGTAATTAGCCGATTTTTTATGCTTTACATCAACGCATTTCTAGCAGGTTTTATTCTACTAAAAAAGACCGGATGAAATACTAAAAAACCCCGGACTCAGAAAAATCCTGAGTCTGGGGTTTACCAATTACTAACAAAACATTAAAAATGAAATTATTTTACGTCCCAGAAGATTTTAGTACTTAAGTTGTCTTTATCCTTCACTACATTATAATTTTCTGTATTATAAACGCGTTCAGAATTTGGATAAGTCCAACGTGTTGGAGGAGTTTTTCTAATACTGCTTGTCTCATCTTCCATAAAATTCAACACCGGAAGTTTTAATCTTCTTTGTTCCGCCCAGGATTCATCAGCCTGCATGATATTGTAGTGAATGTACTTTTGAAAAGCAATCAACTGCAATTGATCAGCAGGCGATACTGCTCCCGCAAAGTTAATTTTAGCAATATAAGCATCCACTTCAGCGGCTGTTGGTTCTGCAGTTGGTTTCCATGTCAAAACATCTGCTTTGTCCCCTAATCTCACATAGTAATCAACGGATTGCCTGATGGCTTTCTCGAAATGTGTTTTTGCAGCACCGCTATTGCCGCTTCTCGAGTAGTATTCTGCCAGAATCAGGTTTACTTCAGCAGCATTTATCAATGTTCCCGGTAACCATTTGTTTTTACTGATTACAGATCTGTTGTAAATCGATACCACAGTATTGGAAATCAACTGATCCTGAGCTCCAGATGCCAACAAAGGATCCAATCCTATGTAAGTTGTTGAACTTGCTCCTTTTTCAAATAACCATGCTTCACGAGGATCACTATTGGCATTCATATGGTCGATCATTGGTTTTGGAGCAATGTTATTGTTTCCTGATTCTAAAGCATCGAAGAAACCTGAAGTATCTAAATCAGTATCCTGAGTATACACTTTGAATGCAATATTCTCTGCACTTTCATCAACAATTTTTGCTTCGGCAATAATTTCGGCAATTTCAGAATTGGCTCTGGCTGCCATAGCAGGAACTGCAGAAACTCTGTTCAACAATTTCAAACGCAAAGAGTTGCAATAGTTTTTCCAGCTTACCAGGTTTCCTTTATTGATTAAATCCTGATTTTTGAATTCCACATCAACCTTAGCTGATAACGTAATTGTGTTTAATTCAGTTGAGAAAGCTTTCAATTCATCGAGCATCTTAACATAAAGCTCCGTTTGATTGTCGTATTTAGGAGATGCAGCACCATAGTTACCGCCTGTCATACTAATTTTACCTGCCTCAGAAAAAGGAATATCTCCAAAATTATCTATCATCTTTGACGTATGATCGTACAAATAGATGGTTGAAGTAATCGTGTATATTCTATTTTCTGTTTGTTGAGCAACAGGCAAAGAAGCCATGACTTTTTCAAGCTCTCTGTATTGGGTAATGAATTTATAATATCTTTCCCATCTGTTGGTCACCGCTGCTCCCGGAATGTAACGGCCCGCTACATTTGTAAAACCATGAGCTTGTGTATAACTAAGAGAAGTCGTTCGTATTACTGTATAATAATTCCAGTAAGACGGGATTACATCCTCGAAGTTAATTTTCATGAAGCCTGCAAATTGTTTAGGCACATTTGTCTCTGCTACAGTAGACGGATCTCTATAAGCATTTTCGAAATCACTATCTGAGCAGGAATTTAAAAAAATTGCTACCGAGGCTAATGATATATATAATAATTTTCTCATGTTGTCTGTTTTTAAATTATAATTTATCCAATTAGAAAGATGCTCTTAACATAACTCCGTAACTTCTTGTAGAAGGACTTAGTCCGGCATTGTTTACGTTTTTGTCCCATCTGGATCCTGCAGTAGTTGCCTCAGCATCCATATCTTTAATGGTTCTGTAGATGTAAAACAAATTACGTCCAAAGAAAGAAAAGCTTAATTTCGTAGCTCCAATTTTACTGGCATAAGACGCCGGTACATTAAAAGCAAGGGATACCTCTCTTAGTTTAACATAATCATTCTTTTGAATATACAATTCATAACGTGAACTACTGTATTGAGGGCCACCCCAATTGTAAGTCATATTATAATAACCTGCCTGAGAAACTACATTAGTATTTGGTGCGCCATCGGCAGTTACTCCAGTCATCAACATACCATCGCGGAATAATGTCTGGCCACCCGGTCCTGCAGTAGCGCTATTAGGAACCTGAACTCCTTTACCGCCGCCATCTATGTAATACGTTAAACCACCACGCTCATTTGTAGAATAGTTTAATGTCTCCTCTGTTAAACCGGCTGACTTCATCCAGTTGAGCCCTGTTGGCATCAAATAACCTCCATAAGAATAATCGATATTGACATCTAATGTGAAGCTTTTATACGTAAATGAGTTCATCAAACCACCTACTCCTTTAGGCATAGCTGTTCCGTATTTTACCCATTTATCTCCATCAATCATTAAGAATCCGTCAGAGTCCACTATATTATTTCCGTTAGCATCTGTTTTAAGAGGGTGCGCATAAAGACCTCCCATTGGATCACCAACAACTGATTTTAACTGAGCAGCAGATCCGTCGTAATCAGCATGCAATAATTCACTTGCACCGTTTGCCAATTTTACAATTTTGTTGATATTTTTGGCCCAGTTTAAAGTGACATCCCAAGAGAAACTCTCGGTTCTAAAAGGAGATCCAGTCAAAGCAACTTCAAATCCTTTATTACTCAACTCTCCTACGTTTGCTAATATTTTACTTGCTCCTGTAGTTGGTGCCAGACTCAAATCAAGAATTTGATCTTTAATTTTTGCATCATAATATGAAAAGTCTAATCCTACTCTTCTATCAAAGAATTTAGTTTCGAAACCAAATTCGATCTCATCCTTCATTTCAGGTTTGATTGACTCGTTACCATATAAATCCTGAGAATTTGTGATCAAAACCGGATTTGTAGTTCCCTGAGTTCCTAAAGTATTCTGAATAAAAGCAACGTTAGCTCTGTAACGATCCGGGTAGTTACCTACTTTACCCCAGGAACCACGCATTTTTGCATAACTGATAAATTCCGGAAGTTGAACAGCATCTGACAATACAAAACTTGAATTTACAGATGGGTAGGTAAAAGTATTATTATTTGGGTTCATTGTAGAAGTACGGTCTCTTCTGATCGTTCCTTCAATGAATAAATAATTTCTGAAGCTACCGCTTAAAGTTCCAAAAATCGCATCTTTTACGGTTTCATATCTTGTAGAAGTACTTGTAGCAATACCTATAGATGAATTCATATCGTACCATCCTTCAACACTCAGTCCGCGATTAGTAGAACGGGATAATGTTTTTCCGGTTTCCTGAGAACCTGAATAACCAAGAACAGCATTCAAACCAAAATCTTCATTAAATTTCTTATTGTAAGTCAATAATAAATCGCCGTAAAGAATATTATAGTCCTGAGCATCCATCATAAAAGATCCGGAAGAATCTCCGTCTCCGCCAAATTGATAAAGCAATGGTATTTCTACAGGGTTTTTATTTTCTGTATTTACTGAAGTCAAATCCGTCGAAACACGGCCGCGTAATGATAAATCTTTAGTAATAGAAAGGGTTTCAGTAACGCTTGCAATCAAACGGTTTGTAATCTCCTCTTGTTGCTTGGCATTTGTATTCCAGAAATAATCAGCAATATCACCTTTGAAACCATTACGGTAGATATTTTCACCCGGAGTTAAACTTTGTGTGTCTTTACCTTTCACGTATTTATATCCTAAACTGGTTTGGTATTTCGCTTTGTACCAGTCACCATTATCAAATGGACTTAACATTCCGGTAAAATTGTTTACCAAACGATCCATCGCAAAAGTACGGTTGTGAATACTCTGATTCATATAACTCACAATAACATCAGTTTTTAACTTACCTGTTTTGAATGAAGCATTTAAGTTAAAATTATTCTTCTTGTTATTATTTCCCATACTTAATCCTTCTGATTCAATATGTGTATAAGAGAAACGAGTGCTACTGTTTTCTGTATTACTTGTCAATGCTACGTTTGTTGTGGCATCCCAGGCATTTTGGAACAGGTTTTTGTATCCGTTTTTTTGTGCAGCATAAGGACGTACTACTCCATCCCAACTCATTGTTGGTTTACCATCGAACCACGGACCAAAGTTGTTACTACTATTTGAAACCCCTCTTGTTTCTTTGATTCCGTCGCCGTCTGTGTCATAATATTGAAAACCATCCGGAGCTAAATATCCACTGGAATAATTGCCATTCGTCCATCCCGGACCTCTTTCGTACTGAAATCTTGGCAGGTAGGCAATTTCATTCCCGGAATAACTGGTACTAAAATCAATACCCAATCCTTTTTTTCCTTTACCTGATTTAGAAGTAATCAATACCACACCGTTTACAGCTTCTGAACCGTATAATGCAGCTGCAGAAGCTCCTTTTAGAATCGAAATATTCTCAATATCTTCAGGGTTAATATCTGCTAAACCATTATTTTTAACACGTTGCTGGTTCCAATAATCATTATTATTAACCTCTCCGTCACGAATAGGTACACCATCAAGAATGATAAGCGGCTGATTTCTACCCGTGATAGAGTTTATTCCACGAATCTGAATGTTGATCGCTCCTGCTCCACCCGGAGTAGAACTAATACGTACTCCCGGTGCTTTACCATACAGAGAGTTTGCAATTGTAGGTGATGCCGTTTTTACGATCGCATCTGCTTTTATAATACTTGTTGCGTACCCAATTGATTTGTTCTTTTTAGCCTGACCCAAAGCGGTAACAGTAACGCCGTCAAGTTCATTGGTTGCGCTGGCTAATTTTACTTTCATTCCGTCAACAGCTTTCAGTTCTGTTGTTTTAAATCCTATTGAGCTCACAATTAGGGTTGCTCCCTCATTTACCGAAATTGTAAATGCTCCATTTTCATCGGTAGTAGTTACCTCTTTTCCGCCTTTTTCCTTAACGATAACGGAAGGAACCGGAAGATTTGCATTGTCTGTAATTACTCCGGAGATTGTTTTGTTTTGTGCATTCACTCCTTGAAAACACATTACTGTCAGAAAAACTAACAGCGACTCATATAACAGTTTTCTCATAATTAATTTTGGTTTGGTTAAGTTTGGTTTGTAATTTTGTTTGAGGTTATAAGGTTCTGTTTGCTTAAAATACGGAACGCTAAAACCTTCATTTTTTTTATTGTTAATTCTCCTCACAAGGATTTCACAATAATTAAGTTTCTGATTAATGCCTCTTGTTTTCTTTTACCTCATAAGCGTTCTTTTTTTTATTTAATAATTCTCTTTATTTTTCTGGTTTGCTATCCTAATTCACGTTAAGCCCCTACTATAACGTTTTAGTAAATTATGTAAAAAAAAAGGAATACAATTCCTAAACCGATTCCCTTATAATTAGGCTTCCTTTTTTCTTTTCTTTCTCGATGATGTAAGTGCTGCCTTCGTTCATTTGCTTCATTAATAATCGTACTGTTTTTTTTCCCATCTCTTCAATTGGCTGGGATAAAACGGTAATAGAAGGAGCGTGTAATCTAAAACTCTCATGATCATCAAAACTAATTACTGCTTTATCTGTTGGAATTTTCAATCCCAATTTCCTTAAGGACTGCAAGCCGGCGAGCAGCAAATAATTGGCACTAAATAAAACAGCGTCAATTTTTAGATTACTCAAAAAATCAGCAATCTCGTTGATGCGTTCTTCTTCTGTTATATAATATTCCAAATCAAGAATTCTGGAGTCATCATACAATCCTGCTTCTTTCAACGCATTTACATATCCCTGCTTTCTTAAATTCATCTGAATCAACTGTGAAGAATTCGTAACAAATGCTATGTTTTTGAATCCGTTTTTCAAAAGATACTGTGTTGCCGTCCGGGCTCCGTCGAAATTATCCAACACTACATGGCTCACCTCCTGTTCTTCAAAATACCGGTCAACCAAAACAACGGGACACTGAAGTGCTATCAATCGATCTATTGTGGTTTTCATATTTTCTGTAGGCGTTATTATAAAACCATCTACATTTGCCTGCAATAAGCTATCGACCAACTCAATCGCACGTTCGTCATTTCCGCCCGTGCTGCAATAAAATACCCTGTAATTTAGATCTATTGCTTCTCTCTCGATTACTCTTGCCAAATCAGAAAAAAACCGATTCGAAATATCTTCTACTATAAGCCCAATTGATCTTGTTTTACCAGTCCTCAAACTGCTGGCAATCATATTGAGTTTAAATTTCATTTCCTCAGTAACTTTTAGAACTTTCTTAATTACTTCTTTGCTGATTCCCATCTTCTCTCCTTTATCATTCAGGACAAATGAAACCGTCGTAACCGATACATTTGCAGCCTTTGCAATATCTTTAATGGTAATCTTTTTCTTCATCAAACGTTAAGCTTATCTTAAATATTAGTTAATTTATTTAAGCAAATATATATTTAATAAAACGATTTACAAAAACGTTTTAGCATTTTTTTTACATCTCTTTTATTTTTTTAACACATAAAGAAAATTTATTCAAAAAATACAGCTAAATGACTATAAATAAAATAGGTACAAGATAAAAACCAGCATTATTTTTCTAATAAATCAGAAAAACAGCCTAAAATTTAAGAAAAATTAAACCCGTAAAAAAACTGCCAAAAAAAGCCTTCAAATCATGAAGTCTTTAACATAAATATATGTTAACGCTTATTTTTCTAATTAAATTATTTATGCCTGTAATTAGCAGTACGTGATGGTATCACGATACTGCTATTTTATTACTTTAAAATTTATCCTGCTTACTCCTTAACGGTAAGAATTTCTCTCAATCGAATATCTCTTGAAGAAGCACCAATCATGATTCTGAAATCACCCGGTTCGACCACCCATTTCATTTCTTCGTTCAACATTTGAAGTGTTTCTTTGCTGATATCAAACGAAATTTCTTGTGATTCTCCCGCTTTAAGCGAAATTCTATGAAAACCTTTCAACTGTTTGATCGGTTGTGCAAGAGATGCCAAAACATCCCGTACGTACAACTGAACGACTTCATCGCCATCAACTTTACTTGTATTTTTTATTGTGCAATACACTTTTATTGCTTCTGATTTCATTATTTGCTTTTTACTCAATCGCATATTACTGTACTCAAAAGTTGAATAACTCAACCCGAAACCAAAAGGGAATAAAGGAGCACCGTTTAAATTGGTATAATCATCTGAACGGCCTGTTGGTTTGTGGTTGTATACCAAGGGCAATTGCCCTTCGAAAACCGGGAAAGTAATTGGTAAACGTCCGGCAGGATTTTTATCTCCAAACAAAATATTGGCTACGGCATGTCCGCCATCTTCGCCCGGATACCAAACATCTAAAATTGAAGGTACATTGTTGATCCATTTGTCCATCGTGATAGCACTTCCTCCCACTAAAATCACTACAACCGGTTTTCCTGTTGCCGCCACAGCGTTTATCAATTCTTCCTGATGTCCTAACAAACCTAAATAAGCTCTGTCATTGAACTCTCCTTCTTCGATTCCGGCAGCAATAACAGCTACATCTGATTTTTTAGCAGCAGCTACAGCTTCTTCAATTTTCTTTTGCCAATCGTTATTCACATCAACATTCCAGACCAGTTTGAATTTAGCATATCCCTGCGATTCGAAAAACTCAATTCTGATGTCGTATTCTTTATTTTTTTCAAAATTGAAATCAACCAGTTTTGTCGAATAGGTCTGGCTTTTCCAATTGTCAATTATTAGTTTTCCGTTCAGATACAAACGATAACCATCATTGCCTTCAAAACCAATTTTATACGTTCCGGTGACTGGCGCTTTTATTTTTCCGCTCCACTTAACCGAATAAAAATCGTAGTTAATTTTTTCCTGATCCGGAGAATACAGCGTCCAGTCAAAATTAATCGCATTGTCTAATCTTGTCAGGACCGGGCTTCCGGTTAACTGCACATTATTAAAATATTCACCTGTTAATCCGTTTGCGCTTTTTCCTTTTTCAATACTAAATAAATTAGCTGCCGGCACAGGAACATAATCGGTGCTTTTTCTTGCGCAGCCTTCTGCCAGATTGATAACGGTTGATTTTCCTAACTTCGCTTTTATTCCTTCAAGCATACTCACTTTTCCATTACCGGGTCCGCTGTAGCCTCCCAATCGTGCTTCGGTAATATCATTTCCTATTAAGGCAATTGATTGTATCGATTTGTTAAGAGGTAAAACATTGTTTTCATTTTTCAACAATACCATTCCTTTTTCAGCCGCTTCTCTAGACAGTAACTTATGCAGCGGATTTCCGTTCCATTTGTTTGTTTCTTTTTCATCAGCATAAGGGTTTTCGAACAATCCCAGTTCAAATTTCAGTCTTAAAACTCTCGCTACAGATTCGTCAATGTTTTTCATGTCGATTCTTCCATCCAGAAAAGGCGGCTGGAATAATTTGTAATGATCGTAAGCGGTTTGAAAAATCACATCTAAACCATTATTGATTGCATTGGCACCGGATTCCGGGTAATCTTTTGCAGTATAATGCAATACATTTCCTCCTCCAACGGCATTTGCATCTGAAATAATGAATCCTTTAAAATTCATTTGCCCTTTCAGTTTTTTATTCAACAGCCAGTCGTTTGCTGTACAAGGACTTCCGTTTATACTATTGTATGAAGTCATAACACTTCGGCTTCCGCCCTCTTCAAAGCAAGCACGAAAAGGCGGTAACTGATATTCCTCCAGATAACGTTCGTTGTACTCAATCGGGTAACTGTCACGACCACCGTCTCCGCTATTTGCGAGGAAATGTTTTGGAGTTGTAATCACGCCTCTTTCCTCAAAAGACGATACATACGCCACGCCCATTTTTGCAGAAAGAAAGGGATCTTCGCCATACGTTTCCTCTACACGTCCCCAACGTACATCAGAAGCCAGGTTGACAACGGGCGATAAAATCTGACGAATACCACGGCTTTTTGATTCTAATGCGATAGCTGTCGAAACTCTTTTCATCAATCCGGGATCAAATGTTGCCGCCAGCGAAATAGATTGAGGAAAAGCAGTTGCTCCGTCCCTTACCAATCCATGCAAAGCTTCATCAAAAGCAATAATTGGAATTCCCAGACGTGTTTTTTCTACAAAATAGTGTTGTATTTTATTGATCAGTTTTACTGTTTCCTTTGCATTACTTGCTGCGCTGTAATCTAAAATTTGATTACTGGCATCAGTACTTCCTTTGGCACTCACCTGAAAACCGAATATTCCGTTTTTATAATGCTCAGCGCCGTCAGACAAATCACCGGGAATCATGAACATTTGCCAAAACTTTTCCTCTACGGTCATTCGGGACAATAAATCCTGAACACGCTCTTCAACAGGCAATTTTGGGTTTTTATAATTTGGAACATTCTGAGAGAATAATGTCTGAACTCCCAGAAACAAACCTATTAAAAGTGCTTTTTTATTCATGATTTTATTTTTTTTTATGAAATGCATCAAAAGAGTTACTACGACTAACTCATTCAATGTATTGAATGCATTTGTAAATCTATCTGCTTATTTTTTTACTAAATCGATTAACCAGAACGATAAAAAAATATCATCTTCTAAAATGAAGATGCCATTTTATATTCTTTGGTTAATTGGTAAGGAAACCTCCCTGGCCTCTGTACAATTTAATTGGTGCGTCTAATGTTACTTTGATACAAGTCACATATTTGTCTGCAGTATTTTCCGGCAAATCGATGTAAACCAATCCCGGAACTGCGCTCCAGGAAATTTTACCTACTACTTTATGCGTCAGTTTTGTATTGGAACCTAAAACCGTAATGTCCTGAATTTTATTATCAAGTCCTTTCAGCATCAATTGCCCTGAAGTTTTTCCGTGAACAAATAAGTAAAGTGTTTTAGAATCTTTAGAAAGTGTCGTAGGTCCGTAAAAGTGCCCTAATTCAATTCCGGGAATAGTTCCAAAAATACCTTCTCCGTTTCTTCTGTTCCAGTCTCCAAGTTCTTTCAGGGTAGACACAACCGTTTCAGGATAAGTTCCGTCAGGTTTTGGTCCGATGTCTAATAACAGATTCCCACCGTTTGAAACTGCATCTACAAAAATAGTGATAATCTCGTAGGGTGTTTTCCAATTGTTATCGCTTACACGGTATCCCCAGTTTTCATTCATGGTCATACACAATTCCCACCATCTGAATGCCGGACGCACTACCGGAAAGTTTTGCTCCGGAGTATCATAATCACCATATCCCTGCAAACGTCCGTTGATGATTGTATTAGGATTTCGGTCTAACATCATTTTACGTGTCTTTTCAGCTTGCCATTCGTCAGCGCTGTGTTCCCAATCGCCATCAAACCACCATAAATCAGGATTGTACCCGTCTGAAATTTCTTTGATTTGCCCCTGAAAGAACTTCTGGAAACGTTCCCAGCGGGCCGGTTCTTTTTTGATGTCGTAACGTGCTTTATCTTTCAGAAAACCCGGATAATCATTGTGTGTCCAGTCGATTAAAGAGAAATAAGCACCGCATTTTATGTCTCTTTTGCGCAATTCTTCAAAAAAAGGTTTTATCATGTCTTTTTTGGCCGGACAGGTTTTTACTGAACTCAGTTTCCCTAATTTCGTATCGTACATCGCCACACCATCGTGGTGTTTTGTAGTGATTACGGCATATTTGGCACCTGAATCTTTGATCATATCTGCCCAGGCAGCAGGATCGTATTTACTCAGAGTGTAGCTTTTTTGCTGTTTCATATAATCCTCTACAGAGATTTTCCCGTTGTGAAAACTCCACGATTCAGAAACATCTGCAACCGAATAAATTCCGGCGTGAATGAAGATTCCCAGTTTGGCATCTTCAAACCATTTCATTTTTTCAGCAATATCTTTTGCAGCAATTTTGTTCTGCGCAATGCCCGTGATACTTGTTCCAACAACTAAAGCTGCTAAAATTATTTTCTTAATCATTTCTATTTCTTTTAATATTTATTATTTTAACTACTTTGGCGTAATATTTTAACACATAGAAACATAGATTCTACATGCTTAAAAAAGGCGTTTCACTTCTTTAAAAGGCACAGAGCTCGGTTATGTGTAAGAAACATGTTTCTTTTATACTCTTTTTTACAGATCAAAAATCTATGTTTCTATGTGTTAAATTAAATTTTAGTAATTACACCCAATAGACTATTTGATTCTGATCGTTGTTGTTGCAGCCTGCAATCCTGCACTTTCTGCTTTTACCGTAAATTGTCCTTTTTGATCTTTCTTCGCTTTCACAATCGCTAAAACTTTTCCGTTATAAGCAGGTCTCTCTGTACTTTGAAAAGGCACAAAACTCGTTGCGTCTCCGTTGTCTGTTGCCACAATTTCTCCCGCTCCTTCTATCGAAAACCTTACTAATGGATTTGAACGCGGAACGAGCAAACCATTACTATCACTAATATCTACTGTTACGAAAACAAAATCAACATCGTCTGCAAGTACTTCTGTTCTGTCAGGAGACATTTTTAGTTTTGTCGCAATTCCGGTGGTTTTAACAACATCTGTCGCCCATTTTTTTCCTTTTTTATAACAGACGACTTTCAATTCTCCGGGAGTATAAACCACATCATCCCACGTCAAACGAAAATCTTTCCCTGCTGTCATTTTCTTTCTGCCCAGGCTTTTTCCGTTTAGAAACAATTCGCCTTCATCACCCGAAGTATAAACATGTACAGGGACTACTTTTCCAACACGTTCACTCCAGTTCCAGTGTGGCAATATGTGAGCCGTTGGTACGTCTGGCCTCCAATGTGATTTATAACTGTAATAACGGTCTTTTGGGAAACCTGCCATATCAATAATTCCAAAATAACTGCTTCTTGATGGCGGATTACTTTTTTGTAATTCGGCTAATTTTGCTTCCAGTTCAGTTTGTTTTGAGGGGTCAGTTCTAAAGTTTAATAAATTGGTTTCATCTGAATTGTACGGTGTTGGTTCTCCCAGATAATCAAAACCGGTCCAGACATATTCTCCCAATAAATGTGGGTATTTTGCATTGGTACGAAATTGTGTATCAGGCGAACAGCCCCATCCCGGGAACGCATCATCATAAGACGAAATTTGCCAGGATGTTTTGTTGTATTTATCGTCAAAGAAATATTCACCACGAGAACTGACTGTTGAAGCTGTTTCGCTGCCAAGTGTTGGCTTATTCGCATATCTTGGATCAGCATCCCATTTTGGCTGCTGGTCGAAGAAATAGTTTACTCCCATCACGTCGAGTGCAACAGCGGCACCAGATCCTCTTCCTCCATCCGGATCATTATATCCGTTAGAAATTGGACGCGTTGGATCTTCTCTGCGCATAATATCTGCCAGCTCTTTGGTCAGTTTTACGTTTTGCTGATCCGGTACTTCATTTCCAATGGACCAGATAAATACCGAAGGATTGTTTCTGTCTCTGTGTACTAAAGCGACCAGATCTTTTTCGTGCCATTGATCAAAAATCAGATTATAATCGTTCTTTTTCTTTCCTGTTTTCCAGGCATCAAATGCTTCGTCCCAAACTAAAAATCCCATTTTATCTGCCAGTTCCAACAATTCCGGCGCAGGAGGATTATGAGAAGTACGCAAAGAGTTACAGCCCATTTCTTTTAAAATGACCAGTTGTCTTTTTAATGCCGAAGTATTGATCGCGGCTCCCAAAGCACCTAAATCATGATGGTTGCAAGTCCCGAAAATCTCTACTTTTTTTCCATTCAACAGGAATCCGTTTCTTGCCGTAAATTCAATCGTACGCACACCAAAAGGCGTATTATAAATATCCACTACTTTTCCTTCGACAGTAACTTTAGTTTGTGCCACATAACGATTGGGCGTTTTTAAATCCCATAATTTAGGATGGTGCAAAACCGAATGTGTTTCTGCTTCTTCGGTTGTGTTTGGTTTAATTTCAAGTGTAGAAGAAATTAATGATCCTGCTTTTGCTTTAGGCTTATCGTGGATATCCATTTCGTATAAGTCGGTTGTAACAACCGCTTTTACAGTTTTATTTGTAGCGTTGTCAACCTTTACCAGTACTCTGACATCAGCGGTTTCTTTCGTAATATTTGGAGTCGTAATATACGTTCCCCAGTGGTCAACATGCACCGGATTGGTTTTTACCAGCCAGACATGACGATAAATTCCGGCACCCGGATACCAGCGTGAGTCCCAGTTTTCTGTATCCAGACGAACCGCTAAAATATTTTCCTGTCCAAATTTTAAAAATGGAGTCAGATTCATACGAAACGAATTGTAACCGTATGGCCAGGTTCCCACATAGCTCCCGTTCAGGTACACTTTGGCATTCGCCATTGCGCCATCAAAATCAACAAAAACCTGTTTTCCTACATCTGACGCCGGAACAGTAAAATGTTTGCGGTACCAGCCAATTCCTTTCCACGGCAATTTACCTGTTTCTCCTCTTAATTCAATTCTAAAAGGTCCTTTGATAGCCCAATCGTGAGGCAAATTCAGTTTTTCCCAGTTGGTTTCATTCGTAGCAACAGATTCTAAATTCTTAGGCTCTTCCTTAACTAATCCGTCAGCCTGAGATCCGTATCTTGAAAAAAGCCAATTATCATCAAATGACTGCGTATCAACCGATCCCATTCTTTTTATCGCTGTATTCTGTGAAAAAACAGATAATCCCATCATCATGCAAAGCAGCAGAATAATGCTGTTATACTGTGTAAACATTTTCTTGTTCATATCCATTATATTTAATTGTTTTATGCGTTTGCAAAACGAACAGTATTACCATCAATACCTATTTATTTAACGAATTTCTTATATCTGTTTTAACTTCTTTCTTTGGCATTTCGAAGGCTGCAATATTTGTTTTCCAACTGGTATTAAAAGTGTTGTTTTTAATTACTACATCTTTACAGGCAGTCAATGTAAACGAATTTTCATTTGTTCCGGTTTCCGGCAAATTGGACGGATTGATCGTATTATTCGAAAAAAATAATCCTTTAGTCGAACGTGCAGACAAAATGGGTTTGTCGAAAATTTTGAATGTATTGTTGACGATTCTAATGTTGCGATGCACATAATAACCCTCTGTCAGTTCGTGATTTTCAGGCATTATATTGATTATTGGTCCGGCGTTATAGCCGCATTCTTCAAAAGTATTATTCCTGATCAGTACATCTGAAACCGCACCTGATTCAAACCAGCCCGAAGCATCGTTTGCAATCAGGATGGCGTGCATACCTGTACGATAGAAAATATTATTTTCAATTAGTATTTTTCGGCGTGTTGTCAGCAGTAAACCTCTTGTATTGGTACGCTCAAATCTCGAATTCCTAACGGTAACTTCAGGAGTCCAGGTGGTGTTTTCAATGACATCACCTACTTTTACTTTATTAGACAGTTCGCCCTCCAAAACCAATTCCATCTCTTTTTTGTTTATCAATATTGCCGATTTCAGTTTGCCGTAAACAATTGGTTTTAATGTTTTCGGACTTACAAAACTGATGCTGTCTCCGGCAAAAAAGGCTTCGAATCCGTAGGTTTGATGGTGCATGAATTGCACTTTTATTTTCTTGTTTTCTGAAATTTCAGTTATTTTCAAATGAGTTCCGTGCACGTTCATTGGGTCATCATGCGAACCTGAGGTTTTGCATCTGTCTATCAGTATTTTACCTTTGCATCCTGAAAAATGAAAACAATCTGCAAACGAAGCAATGACACGGCCGGAATCTTCACGTGGCGCAACTATCACTTTCAAAAATGTAATATTTTCGGCAAATTGAGAAACAATTCCCAATCCGTGCATGAAATGCATTTTGACATCAGACAACACAATGTCTTTGCTCAAAGTAATAAATCCTCCGCAATTATCCCGGTAAGGATCACGAACAGAAAGTACATCGCCTGCTTTGTAATTTGTTTTTGTAAAATCACCTTCAAACAAAACGGTTCTGTTTTCTTGCTGAGTGGCTTTTGAATTCAAAAATGTGTCAAACGATGCATAACGCATCAGGTCTTTGTCTTTATCTAATGAAATTGTGAAAAATGAACTACTTTTCCAGCCTTCTCCGTAAAAACCTATTTTTCCTTTTTCGATAAAATATCTGGAATCAGGATGAATTTTTATTTTGACAGCAGATGGCGAAACTGAAATAATGGCTGCTTCAGATATTGTGGGGCGTTCATAATCGAATTGAATGTTTTTAATCTCAATATTCTGGCAGTTGAACAATGCAAATGAAATCATTTTTCCGTGTAAAACTACCAGCGTATTATTTCCGTCCAACGTTACATTTTTCAAATGATCGAAGAAAAAACCAATGTTTTTTACTTTTGATAGCGTATCATTTTCTGTTGTATTTGAAATATAAATTTCTTTTTTAACGGCATCTTCCGGCCACAAATCAATTCTTCCTCCGGGCAGCTGAATGACAACATTCTGTTTTCCTTTGCATTTTTCTATCGCTTCCCTGATTCCTTTACTCGCATTCAGATAACTATTGGATTTTACGCTAAATTGCGTGACTTTTATAGTATCAGCAACTTGACCCGAAACACTGAATGTTATCAGGAAAAATAAAAAGAGTGCTATTATCTGTCTGGTTAAATTCATTTTTGGTTTAGCGATAAAAACTTCGTTATCAATTATAATGAACGGTCTAAATGTGTGTATCCTCCATCAACATAAATCAATTGTCCCGTAGTGTGACTTGATTTGTCAGACAATAAGAAAACCGTCATATTTGCAATTTCCTCCGCTGTTGTCATTCTGTTTTCGAACGGAATTTTTGCTGTGATTTCTTTTAATTTTTGCTCCGGATTTTCAAGCGTTTTAATCCACGTATCATATAAAGGCGTGTAACATTCAGCCACAATAACTGAATTAACACGGATTCCGTATTTCAATAATTCAATCGCCCACTCACGGGTTAAAGCATTTCGTCCGCCATTTGATGCAGCATAAGCAGACGTATTTCCTTGTCCGGTATCGGCTGTTTTTGAACCTATATTTACAATTGCACCTTTTGTCTTTTTCAACTCCGGCAAAGCATATTGTGCCATCAGGTAATAATGCACAAGATTTTTATGAATCGATGCGACAAATTTTTCGTAATCCCCGCTTTCCAGGCCTACACCATCGTTTACGCCGGCATTATTGATTAATCCATCGATACGGCCGCAAAGCGTAATTACTTGTTCTACGGCACTTTTGCAAGCTTCAGGATTGGTCAGTTCCGCTACTACCGCTAAAGCTTTTCCGCCTTCGGCTTCTATTTCTTTAATCGCAATTTGATTGTCAGCATCAGCTCTTCCTATAATCACAGGAATTGCGCCTTCAGCAGCCAGAACTTTGCAGATTCCAAGTCCAATTCCTTTTGCTCCGCCGGTTACGATAATTACTTTGTCAGTCAGATTAAGATTCATCTATTCTTTATTTTAGTTGGATAGTTAGTTTTTTGTTTTTTTGATTGTGCAATTAATCTTTTAAATCAAAGAATTCAACAGCGTTGTTACCCCAGATTTTATCCTGATCTTTTTTTGAAAATCCCGAAAAATAATGCGTTATAATCTCACATGATTCCGCATAAGAAGCCGCAAGCAAACAAACTGGCCAGTCACTGCCGAACATCAGACGCTCCGCTCCAAATACCGCTGTCTTTTGCCAAATCCAGCAAAAAGCGAGTTTCTTCTTCGCTCTGATCCGCCTGAACAGCCACACAGCCCCCAAACTGATTTGCTGCCAACAGCGGTTCCAGATCTGAAGGTAAAAAATCCCGCTTGATTACTTTCATATCTTCATTGATCCAGGCATCTTTTACCGGATGATATTTCCAAAAATGCTGATGGCTATCTATTCTCATGCAAGTCAAATATCTTATCCATCATCATCCATTTTTCACCTTCTTTTGCTAATGGCAATGCTTTTTGATATTTCCACATGAGTTCCTCCCATTTCTGAACCACTGGATTATTAGCGTCCATTTCCCCTTTTCTTTCAAAAGTAAAAGTCTCATTGGCCTCGATAATCATAAACAACCTGTTGCCAACACAATAAATATCAAGATTTTCAATTCCTGAATCAACGATGCTTTCAGTTATTTCAGGCCAGATCTTTTCATGGTGTTTTTTGTATTCTGCTATTAATACCGGATCATCATTGAGATCTAATGCAAGACAATATTTTTGAGTTACCATATTATTTTATTTAAAATTTCAGGTTTAAACCTAAAACTATTCATTTATCAATTAAAAAAAACAAAATTTCATGCGTTTATCAAGCCTTCACTTCAACAACAATTTTGATTTACTAAATCGTTTTTTGTGTTTTCGAGCACACTTTTTATTGCAATCTTAAAAAAATAAAATTATTGCATTATTAAGTATTATTTTAGCTCAAAATTATCATTAATTAATCATTTATTATCTTTATAATTAATTTCATAAAAAACGACCAAATAATTATCTATTTATGTAATAAATTATCGATTAAAAAATTAAATCTTCTTTACACGAAACAATGTCCCGAAAAAACAGTTAGTAATTACAATCAAAATAAAACAGATTCAATAAAAAAGGGATGTAAATTATTCGATACTCTCCTTATAATAATTAAGGTACAGCATAAAGTCAGTTATTGCTATTTTACAAAAAGTATGGCGTTTTTAAACCAATGCTTTTTTTCGATATTCCTTGGGAGTGGTTCCCATTAATTTCTTGAATAATTTATTGAAGTTCGATGCGGTTTTGTAGCCGCATTCGTAGGCAATTTCAGAAATACCCAAATCCGTTTCAATTAGATATTTGCACGCATTTGACACTCTGATTTCATTTAGATATTCTACAAAAGGTTTTTTGGCTTTCGCCTTAAACATTCTGCAAAAAGATGTAGGTGTCAGGTTAGCAATTTTAGAGATTTCATCAAGTGATATTTCCTCTTTATAATTCGATTTTACATATTGAAAAACTGCTGCAAGCCGGTCATTTTTATTATCATCACTAACTGAGACATACGAATTGTCGTTGATATACCTCAAATCTTTGCTTTTAGATAACAGAAACAAAATTTCAATAAGTCCCATAATCACTTCAAAACCTTTCTTTTTGATTAGTTTTTCCATTTTTTTAGCAATCAGCGTATTGGTCTGTCCGGTAATCGACACTCCTTTTACGGCCTGAGAAAGGAACTTTTTGACTTCCTGTGCCTCGGGCAATTCATAGAAGGAATTCCCAAAAAGTTCCCTGCTAAAATAAATCACCATGGCTTTCGCCTTTAAACTATTAATTCCTTTGTAAAAAATTTCATCATTAAGCCAAACATGCGGAATATCATCTCCCAGAAAAACCATATCTCCCGCTTCGAACGATTCTACTGAGTTTCCTATTATTCTTTTTCCGTGACTTTCTAAGATATAAACCAACTCAAATTCCGGATGTGAATGAAAAGGCGACTGAAAAAAAGACTCTTCACGAGAGAACACTGAAAGTGATGTATTCGTATAGGAAGCGATATTTGTTTTTACAATTTTCATTTTAAGAATAATAATGATAATTAATAATTAAATAAGGATAAAATTGAATTAATCACTAAATTGATTTAGATCTAATTTTAGATTTCCTAAAAAACAAAAATAACAAAAAATGCTTACGAGCCAACTAAATCGTTTTAATAAGATCAAAATATCTAAAAACGGCTTCGATATTTTTTTCTGAGACCACTCTGCAGATTGTTATTTTACAGGTAAAACCGATACTAATATCAAATTTAAAATAATAGTAAATACACCATTTGAAATGTATTTAACTTCAAAAAATAAAACTGAAAAATGAAAAAAGGGCTTACATTCTTCCTGATTGCTTTATCTGTGAATTTGATCGCGCAGACCAAAACTACCGGAAATGTTGTTGAATATTTTGGAAAAGAAAAAATTGTAACTACCGCCGAAGGAAGTGTTTTATACCATTTTGTAAACGGTTACACACTTGCAGCGGATAAAAAAATCGGTACGCTTTTTAATGGGCAAGATGCTGTTGCCTGGCAATACGCCGTTGGAAAATTTGTAAACCCGGATCAGCAAAAAGGAGACTGGCAGCCTGTCAAAGTGGATTCTGTTGGCGTTTTTAGTCAGAAGGAAATGAAATCTGCGTTTCTTTTTACAGCCTACAATTCCCCAAAAGAACAAATTGTGCTTTTAGAAACTACAGGCGGAACCCGCACTTATATCAACGGTTTGCCTCACGAAGGCGATCATTATGATTTTGGCTATACATTGATTCCGTTTAAACTTCGTAAAGGCATAAATGAATTTGTATACACTAAAGGACGTTTTGGCCGTGTGAAATCACAAATTATTGTGCCTGCAAAAAGCATTCAGTTCACCAAGCGAGATATGACGCTTCCGGATATTATCAATGGTGAAAATGACGAAAAATGGGCTTCAATACGTATTATTAATGCTACTGAAAAAGAGCTTAAAAACCTTGTTATTACGACAAAATTGTCAAGCGGAGAAACGGTATCTTATACAACAGATGCTATTATGCCTTTGTTTGTGAGAAAAGTTAAATTTAAAATTCCTGCTGCAAAATCTAATTTTACTGGTGAAGTAAAAATGAAAATAACGCTTACTGACAAAAGCGGAAAAGTGATTGACGAAACAGAAATTACAATTCAGCAACGTTCCGGAACTGTGCATCACGAACGCACTTTTATCAGTAAAATCGATAACAGCGTGCAGTATTACAGTGTAGCTCCCGCATCAGAAAGCGGGCAAAAAGCGCTAATTCTCTCTGTTCACGGTGCTTCGGTTGAAGCCCGAAATCAGGCAAGGGCATACAAACAAAAAGACTGGGCGCATATTGTTGCGGCTACCAATCGCCGTCCTTTTGGTTTCAACTGGGAAGATTGGGGCAGAATTGATGCTTTGGAAGTGCTCGCGGAAGCCAAAAAAGTATTTAATACTGTTCCGGCTCAAACTTATTTAACAGGGCATTCGATGGGCGGTCACGGAACCTGGTTTCTGGGAACGACCTATCCGGATCAGTTTGCTGCAATTGCTCCCTGCGCCTCCTATCCTGATATCGCAACTTATGGATCTGATAAAGGCGATGAAATGCACGATATGTTCAAAGCTTTTGAGCCCATCAGGCGCTCGGCCAATTCCGGCCGTGTAAAAAGCATCATTCAAAACCTGAAACAATCCGGTGTGTATATCCTTCATGGAGACGCTGATTCGACTGTCCCGATTTCGCAGGTAAGGGAAATGCGCCAGATTTTAGGTACTTTTCATCCTAACTTTTGTTATTATGAATATCCTGGAGGTGAACATTGGTATGGTGATCATTCTGTAGATTGGCCTCCTATTTTCGAATTCTTCAAACGCCAAACGATACCAGCAAATAAAGAAGTCAGAGAAATTGATTTCCACACCGCTACTCCTGCCGTTTCTGCTACAGATTATTGGGTAAAACTGCAACAGCAAATTCGCCCGTTTGATTTCTCTACTATCAATGCAAAAATTGATAAAGAGTATATTACTGTGAAAACAAAAAATGTCGCTATTATGGAACTCGATTTGATTTCATTAAATCTAAAAGGCGAAATCACGATCAATATCAACGATCAGATTCTCAAAACAACAATAGACAAAAAAGCTATCCTGGCTTTGCAAAACACAAAATGGACTTTGATAAACGAAATCAATACGGATCAAAAATATGCAGAACGTCAGGGCGGATTCAAATTTGCATTCAATAACAATGTTGTTTTTGTCTATGCAACAGGCGGATCTGCTGCTGAGCGCGAATGGTACCTGAACAGAGCGCGTTTTGACGCTGAAACCTTTTATTACAGAAGCAATGGAAGTATCGATGTAATCTCTGATAATGAATTTTCATTGGAAAAATACAAAGATCGAAATGTAGTACTTTACGGAAATGCCGCTAATAATAGTGCCTGGAAATTGTTGTTGAAAAATGCGCCGGTTCAGATTGATAATCAGCAGATAAAAATAGGCAACAAAGTACTAAAGGGAGATGATCTTGCGGCTTATTTTGTGCTGCCCAGAAAAGACAGCAAAACAGCAATGGTAGGTGTTGTCGCAGGAACTTCTGAAAAAGGGATGAAAGCAACCTGGGCAAACAACTATATTTCCGGAATTACCGGTTTTCCGGATGTCATGATTTTTAAAGCGGATTTGCTTTTGAATGGTTTGCCGAATATGAAAGTAAGCGGTTTCTTTGATAATGACTGGTCTGCCAATACATTAGAATATTTTAATTAACTGATGAGTAAAATTACCTTTGAGATGCAACGCTTTTACCTGGTTTATACTCTCTTTCTTTAAAATTTAAGGAGCTGAATTTATTTTTAAAATTACATTAAATCTGAATCAATAATGACAGCTAAAAAACGAGTTTAAAAAATAAGAGAAACGATTTTTTACTCAAAACGGAGTGGTTTTGTTTAATTTACTAATACGATTTAGTAGTTCAATAAAAACTCTTACTTTTAGCAAAAAAAGCATATCAAAATAGTCAGGTAACTTTGATACATTAATTAAAAACAATCTTTTACCAACTCTATTGTTACCTGGATTCAAATGATCCTTCAGAAGGCTAATTTAAAACCGTGATAAAAATTACTGACAAAAGAAGTTGAAATAAAAAACTAAACAAGTAACCAACAGGATAAAAAATTACATAAATAAAAAGATGGAAAAAAGATTTGCAATAGCTATGGATGTTGGCGGGTCACATATTACTACCGCGGTTATTGATCTGAGTGAGATGAAAGTCTTTAAAGATTCCTTTATTAAGGTTTCTTTCGATTCAAATTTACCAAGCAAAACAGTAATGGATTATTGGGAAAATGCTATCCGTACTTTATGGGAAAATTCAGCAATAGAAAAATTATCAGGAATTGCTTTGGCAGTTCCGGGTCCGTTTGATTACGCAGATGGAACCTGCTGGATCAAAGACCAGGATAAATACGATCATTTCTATGGCCTTAACATAAAAGAGCTTTTAAGAGAACGCTTCGATTTTGATCGGGACTTCCCTATTGTTTTCGAAAATGACGCTAACAGTTTTGGGAAAGGTGAAGTCTATAAAAACATCGAAAATCTTCCTAAAAATGTAATGGCAATAACTTTGGGAACTGGACTTGGTGCCTGCTTTATCGAAAATGGAAAAATTGTAAGCACGGGCAAGAATGTGCCTCAGGATGGTGAAATTTGGAATCTTCCGTACAAAAACGGTATGGCAGAAGATGCTGTTTCACTAAGAGGTTTGCTTGCCAATTACCATAATCTAAGCGGTATTGAATTGAACAACGGACTGGAATTATACCATTTAGCGATTGAAGGGGATGAAGAAGCGATTCGGGCGTTTCACAAATTTGGAGAAGAACTGGCGGAGGTTGTACTTCCGTGGTTGAAAAGCTTTAATGCTCATATGCTGGTTATTGGCGGAAAAGTGGCAAATGCGGGAGATTTGTTTCTGAACATTTTAAGGGAAAAAGCAAAAAATGAAGGAATCGAAATCGAACTGGTACTCTCAACTGACAACGAAACGACTGCTTTATTAGGAGCTGCCAGCTTGCTTTATAAAGCTTAATATTATACTATTTTCTAATTTTTAACAATCGGTTTAACTCACACAATATGACGAATCGTAGAAATTTTCTAAAAAAAACGGCAATGGCTTCGGCTGCTGTAGCATTAAGTTCCTTTACTGTAAAATCAGAAGGAAACGAAGAACAAAATGAACTTCCTGACGGTAAAGTAAGAAAACCAATTGTGCTTTCTACCTGGCGTTTTGGCTTGCAGGCGAATGAAGCTGCCTGGGAAGTATTAAAAAAAGGAGGCCGCGCCTTAGATGCTGTAGAAGCGGGCGTAAAAGTTCCGGAAGCTGATCCAAAGGAAAGAAGCGTAGGTTATGGCGGAAGACCTGACAGAGATGGCCGCGTAACATTAGATGCGTGTATTATGGACGAAATGTCAAATATTGGATCTGTGGGTTGTCTTGAATTTATAAAACATCCTATTTCTGTCGCTCGTGCTGTGATGGAAAAAACACCTCATGTGATGCTGGTTGGCGATGGAGCTCTTCAATTTGCCCTATCGCAAGGATTTCCTAAAGAAAATTTATTGGTTCCGGATTCTGAAAGAGAATGGAAAGAATGGCTGAAAACCTCAGAATACAAACCAATTGCCAATATCGAAAATCATGATACTATTGGAATGATTGCTTTAGATGCCGCCGGAAACCTTTCCGGAGCCTGTACTACAAGCGGAATGGCTTTTAAAATGCACGGACGATTAGGGGATTCTCCAATCATTGGTGCAGGTTTGTATGTCGACAACGAAATTGGTGCAGCAACTGCAACGGGCCATGGTGAAGAAGTAATCAGGATCTCGGGAAGTCACCTGGTTGTTGAATTGATGCGTCAGGGAAAATCTCCGCAGAAAGCCTGTGAAGAAGCTGTTTCGAGAGTGGTCAAACTGATGAAAAACAGAAATAAAGATTTGAAAGATATTCAAGTCGGATTTATTGCTTTGAACAAAAAGGGAGAATACGGTTCTTATTGTGTTCAGAGCGGTTTTAACTATGCTGTTTATGATGAAACAGGAAACCGATTAATAGATCCTGAATTTTATGTAAAATAATCAATAGCAAAAACAAAGGCTAAACAAAAAACAAAAACAAAAGACCAATAATGAAAAACAGATTAAAACTAATGTTCGCAGCATTCATCTGTGCCGGTACGTTTTCCGTACATGCGCAAGGTGATTTTAGTATGGAAGCGGACCAATCAGAAGAAGCAGGTTATATTGCGCCAAAAGATCCGCTGGTAAAAGCAAATCTTGAAAAATGGCAGGGTTACAAATTTGGAGTAATCATACATATGGGACTTTATACTCAGTTGGGTACTGTAGAATCCTGGGCTCTGGCTCCGGAAGACTGGGTAACGAGGGACGGTTATGATGATTATTACAAATATGCTACTGATTACCGAAACACCAAATTCAAATTGAACCCAACAAATCTGAATTCTGAAAAATGGGCTAAAATGTTCAAAAATGCCGGAGCAAAATATATGATTTTCACTTCGAAACATCACGATGGATTTTGTATGTACGATTCAAAATTTACTGATTTCAAAATTACAAACCCTGAATTCCCTTATGCTAAAAATCCAAAAGCCGATGTATTAAAGGATGTATTGGATGCTTCCAGAAAAGAAGGTTTGGCAGTGGGCGTTTATTTCTCAAAACCGGACTGGACTTCTGAAACCTTCTGGTGGCCGTACTATCCGCCAAAAGACAGAAATCCTACTTATGATATTACGAAATTTCCGGACAGATGGAAAAACTATATACAATACACTCAGAATCAGCTGAACGAATTGACTACAAATTACGGAAAAGTTGATATTCTCTGGCTTGACGGATGTTGGGTCCGACCGCTTTCGACCATTAATAAAAAAGTCGAAGAGTTTTGCAAATATCCTTATGATATGGATATCGACATGAAATTAATTGCTGAAACAGCCCGTAAAAAGCAACCGGGAATGCTTGTGGTAGACCGTTGGGTTCCCAGCGAATACGAAAACTATCTGACACCGGAACAAAAAACTCCTGAAAAACCTTTGAGCGTGCCGTGGGAAAGCTGCATTACTCTTGGCGGAGCCTGGGGCTGGGTACCAAATGATCATTACAAATCATCCAAAGAAGTTATTCAATTAATGACGAGTATTGTAGTAAAAGGAGGAAATCTTTTGTTGGGTATAGGACCGGATCCTAAAGGAGAATTTGATCCTGAAATTGAAACAACTATGGCTAATGTAGGGAAATGGCTGAGCGCAAATGGAGAAGCGATTTACGATACTAAACCTGTTGAACCATACCTGGATGGAAAAGTGGGTTATACCCAAAAAGGAAAGGCTATTTACGGGATTTATATGCCTGCAAAAGACGAAAAAGAGCTGCCTGCTGAAATTACTATTAAAACCAATGCAAAAGGGAATTTGAAAGCTACTTTACTGGGAACCAAACAAAAACTGGCCAGTAAAAAGACAAACGGAGGAATTGTTGTTACGATTCCCCAAGAACTAAGAACTTCTTTAGCTGCCCAGGAAGCTGTTGTGATTAAATTGAGTCAATAATTCTAAGTAGAAGATTTAAAATTAGAAAAAATGAAAAAACAATTAGTAACGATTTTGGGATGTTTTGCCTTTCTGTCCATGACGGCACAGAAAATTGGACCACCAGCTCCTTATGGAGCATTGCCAACTGAATCACAGTTGAATTGGCAGGAACTCGAACAATATGTTTTGGTGCATTTTACGCCTACCACTTTTCAAAACAAAGAATGGGGATATGGCGATGCTGATCCCAAAATTTTTAATCCGGTAAAATTTGATGCCAGTCAGATTGTGAATGCTGCTAAAGACGGCGGTTTCAAAGGGGTAATTTTTGTTGCGAAACATCATGACGGGTTTTGTTTATGGCCAACTAAAACAACGTCTTACAATATTAGTAAAAGCCCTTTTCGTAATGGTAAAGGCGATATGGTAAAAGAATTTGAAGTTGCTGCACGTAAAGCGGGAATGAAATTTGGCCTCTACTGTTCGCCTTGGGACAGAAATAATGAAGATTATGGAAAACCTGAATATGTAGAGAAATACAGAAACCAGCTAAGAGAACTGTACTCGAATTACGGAGAATTGTTCATAACGTGGTTTGATGGTGCCAATGGAGGCGACGGCTATTATGGCGGTAAAAATGAGAAAAGAAGTATCGACCGCTCTACTTATTACGGCTGGGAGAAAACCTGGGGAATATCTCGTGAATTACAACCCGGAGCTGTTATTTTTGCGGATAATGGCGATGTACGCTGGGTAGGAAACGAAAGAGGTTTTGCAAACGAAACTTCCTGGGCAACTTTTACTCCGGAACCAATAGCAGGAAAAACAGTAGCTGTTCCAGGAGAAACTGATTCGGAAAAAGCACAGGGCGGAACGCGAAACGGTAAGTTCTGGAAACCTGCCGAATGTGATGTCCCGCTTAGAAATGGCTGGTTTTATCATGCCAATGAAGACAATCAGGTAAAATCAGTTGCTGAATTATTCGAAATTTATTGTAAATCTGTGGGAAGAGGTGCCGGCATGGATATAGGACTTGCACCAAATACAGACGGTGTATTGCATCAAAACGATGTTAAGGCTTTGAAAGATTTCGGCGATTTCCTAAAGAAATTGTTTGCTGATAATCTTGCACAATCTGCTGTAATTACTGCTTCGGAAGTTCGGGGTGAAAATCAAATATTTTTCGGAACCAAAAATCTTACGGATAACGATCGCTACTCGTATTGGGCAACCAGTGATGAAGTAAAAAAAGCATCCGTAACTTTAGAATGGGACAAAGAACAAACGTTTAATATCATTCGCTTAAGAGAAAATATTAAATTAGGGCAACGTATTGAAAAAGTCGAAATTGAAGCTTTTATCAATAAAAACTGGAAAAAAGTAGGCGAAGCTACAAGTATTGGTGCAAACCGATTAGTACGTTTACCCAATTATATCACAACTTCAAAATTGAGGATTCTTATTAAAGAATCTCCGGTTTCTATTGCTTTAAGTGATGTTGGTGTTTTTAGGGAGCCGGAACAATTGGCACTTCCAAAAATTAAAAGAGACAAAGACGGAAATGTTTCGATCACTAGTGAACCAACTGTAAATCAAATTCGCTATACAATAGACGGGACAGAACCTACTCTGCAATCTCCAGTTTATGCAAGTCCTTTTCCATTTTTAAGCTCAGGCGATGTCAAAGCCAAATCATTTGGTACAGATCAGAAATCGAGTGAGACGGCAATTCAATCGTTTAATGTTTGCAAAAAAGACTGGAAAATAAGTACCGTAACTTTTGAAAACGAGGAGAAAGAAAAATCCGTGAATGCTATTGATGATAATGCGGAAACTTTTTGGAGTACTGCTGATAACCCTTCGTTAATGCCTTTACCGCAATCGATAGTAATTGATATGGGGTCAGAAATGGAAATCGCTTCTGTATCGTATTTACCTCGTAAAAACGGAACGGGTGGAATTGTGAAAAATTACCAATGGGAAGTAAGTACAGATAATAGAATCTGGACAACAGTTGCTCAGGGCGAATTTGCGAATATCAAAAGTAATCCGGTGGAGCAAAACATTGTATTAAAAACGGCTGCAAAAGCCAGATACATTAAGTTTAGCGGAAAATCAAGTGTTGAAGGAAATTATATTTCCGCGGCCGAATTGGGGGTAAAAACAATAAAGTAATTTGTGTTTTTCTCCTTAACAGAAAAACTGTTAATTTGCGATAAAGTTATTTCTATCCTGCTTTTAAAATTTACAGGAAAACTTTTTATAATCCGGTGCTGTTTTTTTCGTTAACATTGCTGTAATCTTATTGCTTTGAAAACAATTTAAGCAGCACCGTATTAATAAGAAAAACTACCAAGACAATCACGCATAACACTATTATTATGAATTTTAATTCTGGCAAACTTTATCGGGTACCCTTGCATTATCATATCTTTTTCTGGCTGACTTATTTTTTGTTTAATACGTTTCGCTGGGGAAGTTATTTTAATGATTATATGTATTCATTAAAGACCAATTTGTTGGGGTTCCCTATTCATATGTCTTTGTGTTATTTGAATATTTTAATCTTCATGCCTTATCTGGTTTATCGAAAAAAATATTTCCTGTACGTACTTGCAGTCTTGTCTTCTATATTTATAATGGTGGTTATTAAATTTAATTTTACCTATTTATTAATTACTCACAATGTCTGGCCGGAAGGACCTGAAACCATAGACAAACTAACCCTTAATTATACGATCGATATGATGATGGGGGAACTTTATGTAATCACTTTTGTGACGGCAATTAAAATAACATTAGATTTTCTAAAAGAGCACAAAAGAGTCGCAGATCTTGAAAAATCTCAATTAGAGACTGAGTTGCTTTTCCTTAAATCTCAAATTTCTCCGCACTTTTTCTTTAATACACTTAATAATATTTATTCTCTGTCTGTAGAAAAATCAAATAAAACGCCAAAAGTGGTACTGAAACTTTCAGAACTAATGCGTTATATGCTGTATGATACACAAAATAAAAGACAGACTTTAGAAAATGAAATCCTCTGTATTCAGAATTATCTGGATTTGGAAAGAATTAGAAATGACGATCGGTTAGAGATCAACATGTCTATTTCAGGAGATATTCATGACAAGCAAATATCCCCTATAATATTACTGACCTTTATCGAAAATGCATTTAAACATGGTGTCAACAAAAACACCGGAAAAGTAATCGTTAATATTGGCTTTAAAATAAAAGGCGATTTTCTTCATTTTACTATTTCAAATCCAATGGCGGAAATTACACACCATAAAGACAATATCAACAACTCAAGTGGTATAGGAATAGAAAACATCAAAAAAAGACTTGAACTGGGTTATGATAAAAATGATTATAAACTTTCTTTAAAAACTAAAAAGAATGTATTTATCGTAAAACTTGTAATTAAAGTTGTCTAATATAGATTGTGGTTTTCCTTTTATCATTGCTTCATTTTGCCCGAATAAAACCTCATCGTAAAGTATAATCATAAAAAAACTCCAAAATCAAATGATTCCGGAGTTTTGAAATTAAAGAAATGTTTATGAGACTAAACCGTTAAAGGTTCTGCTTTAAAACCTTTGCTTTTGATGATAGCGATGATTTCATCCTCTGTAGCACCTTCTGATTGTACGGTAAGGATTTTATCAGCATTATCAGTATCTACGTTCCATTCGCCAATACCCTGTGTATTATCCAAATCAGATTTTACTTTTGCTACACATCCACCACAATTAAGAGTTGTTTTGAATTGAAGATTTTTATTTTCCATTTTATTGATACTTTTATAATTATATGATACCGCAAATTTCCGTCAATTATGCTTCAATTTCTTTACACTATTCCCTATTTGATTTGTGATATTTACTGATTAATAAGTAAGTCAAAAGTTTTAAAGTCATAAAGCCAAAAGGACTAATGTTAATTAAATTATCAAAAATCAATGAATTACTTATTTTTATCTGATTACAATGTGATTGTTGCTTAGCTATCTTTTATGTTATTTAAAACTTCATTTTTTGAATCCTAACAGCATTTAGTATCGCCAGTAATGCAACGCCTACATCGGCAAATACAGCTTCCCACATCGTAGCAAGTCCGCCTGCACCAAGTAGTAATACAATTGCTTTTATAGAAAATGCGAGTACAATGTTTTGCCAGACTATTTTTTTGGTTTGTTTACCAATGTTTATTGCCATCGCAATTTTCGAAGGCATATCATCTTGTATCACTACGTCAGCAGTTTCTATGGCAGCATCACTTCCCAGGCCACCCATTGCAATTCCAGCATCGCTCAAAGCAATTACCGGGGCATCGTTTACTCCGTCTCCCACAAAAGCTACACTGCCATTACTGGCTTTGATTTCTTTTACTTTGTTTACCTTGTCTTCAGGAAGTAAATCGCCGTAGGCATTATCTATCCCTAATTGTTTGGCAACGTGATCTACAACAGCGCTTTTATCTCCGCTGAGCATTGTCACTCTTACATTCATGCTGTGCAGTTTATCTATAGCAATTTTTGCATCAACTTTAATACTGTCTGAAATAGTGAGATAACCTACGAATTTTTGATCGTAAGCAATAGCAATTACTGTGTACACGATAGTAGCAGTATCGGCATCATGGCTGATATTAAATTTATCCAGCAATTTAAAATTACCTACCAGTAATTCCTTTCCGTTTACAGTTGATTTAAGCCCATGTCCGGCAATTTCTTCTGTATCTGCCAGATTGATGGTGTTGTCTACTTCGCCTGCATAGTCATGTATGGCAGTTGCTACGGGATGGGTACTCTGACTTTCGAGAGCATTGACCATTTTTAGGATTTGGTCTTTATTAAATTCGGGGTTTATGATCACTTCCTGAACCTTAAAAACACCTTCGGTCATTGTGCCTGTTTTATCGATGACTACATTCTGGATGCTGGCCAGAATATCCAAAAAGTTAGAACCTTTAAACAAAATACCATTATGGCTTGCTGCTCCGATACCTCCAAAATATCCTAAAGGAATGGAAATTACCAAGGCACAAGGGCAAGATATAACAAGGAATACCAATGCTCTGTACAGCCAATCACTAAACACATAGGTATCAGCAAAGAACGCTGGCAATAAAGTTATACCAACAGATAGCAATACAATAATTGGCGTATATACTTTGGCAAACTTACGAATGAACAATTCTGTGGGCGCTTTTTGAGCAGTTGCATCCTGCACCAGTGCAACTATTTTACTAAGCTTACTGTCCGAATAGGCTGTAGTTACTCTGACTAAACTTATAGTACTGCCGTTTATCATACCTGCCAAGACCGTTTCTCCTTTTGATTTCGTATCGGGTTTACTTTCTCCCGTAAGTGCAGCTGTATTGTATGAGGCACTTTCTGAAATCTGCTGTCCATCCAATCCTAACTTTTCTCCCGGTTTTAACTGAATGACATCTCCTATTTTAGCGTCTTCAGCTTTTATAATGACCTGTTTGTTATCTCTGATTACAGTAACCTCATCAGGTCGTTGATTTAACAGGGATTTAATATTTCCTTTGGCGCGTGATACGGCAAGAGTCTGGAATACTTCTCCTACTGCATAAAACAGCATAACGGCCACGGCTTCGGGATATTCGCCCAAAGCAAAAGCGCCTATTGTAGCAATAACCATCAGAAAAAATTCTGAAAAGAAATCTTTGTAGCGAATACTCTCAATAGCTTCTTTAATCACCGGTAACCCAACAGGAATATAGGCGATTATATACCATGCTAATCTTACCTGACCGGTAAACCAATTTTGCAGAAAATAATTATCGAAAGTTATGGCGGTTAACAATAAAATTAATGAAACAACGGCAGGCAAAAACAACTGAAATGTAGTTTTCCCTTCCAGATCGTGGCTGTGATCATGGTCGTGTCCGTGACTATGACTGTGGTCGTGATGATGATTGTCTTTTTTCTTACTATCGCATTGGTTTTGATGCGCCTCTGTTTTTTGAGGTTTTAAATAATTATCTGTAGTACAGCATTGCTTTGACATAACTAATAGTTTTTAATTCTATGGCAAAGTTATCTGTCTGTTTTGGGAACCTGGTTGCAAATGCCTATCTGGCAAATAATCTGTTTTCCCGAAAAGATCTAAAGCCTCAGATTAAAATGATTCCAAGGATTTCTATCTACTATTTTTCTTTAAGAATCTAAAAGAATTTGGAACAATTTTCACAAATGCCTTTCATTACAAAATTGACACTTTCTAATAAGAATTTTTCTGGAAGCTGAATGGGCGGTATAGAAATACTTTCGAGACAATAGGTATTATGGCAGCGGTTACAATTAAAATGAACGTGCAGCTCACCTACTGTGCACATACAGGTTTCATTACAAATTGAATATTTCATTGAGCCTGAACCATCATCAATGTTATGGATAAGCAAGTTTTTATGAAACAAATTCAGCGTTCTGAAAATGGTTGATTTAGTAACCGTTTCTAATTCCGTCTCCAAATCCGTCAGGCTAAATGCTTTTTTAAATTCAGTCATTGTTTTAAATATCAATAACCGTATCGATGTTGGCTTTATATTCCTGTTCCATAATTTTTTTTCTAAACCTTCCATTTTTTATACTTTATTGACGCTTCTGTTACAAATTTAAAGAAAATAGCGAGCGATACTAATGTTACAAATATTCCATTAGGAGTAATTACTTCGTCTGTTTGCGTCGTTTGGGCTATAAAAGTTCAATTAAACACATAGAATTATAGGTTTTATATGAAAAAAAGAACACAAAAAAGAAATACATTTATTTCGCATAGCAAGAGTTATGTGTATTTTAACTAAGTGAAACGCTTTATTTATAACTAAAAAAATCTATGTTTCTATGTGTTAAAAATAATTGTACTCAACACTTACAAATAATGTATATACCCTATCTCTGGCAAATACATACAATTGTCGCAATTATCATATTCGACAGTAGCTGTAGCGGGCTGCTCAAAATTAGCTTTTAAAAAGGCATCCGAAAACAAAGCATATGGAGGGAATTTGGCAATATGGTTCTTGAGCATTTTGTGAGCTTCTACAACTGGCGTTCCGTAAAGTTTCTCAAACCTGCCAATTTTATATCTAGTAAAAGTGCCATAGTGCACAATAATTTTTAATGATAAAGGAATTTCCATCGTGAGCTGTAATGATAGTCTGCTTACTTCTTTCCTAAAGTTATTGTACATTATTTCTATCTGAGTTAAGGTACTCTCAAACGAGGGGATCTTGTGGTATTTGTAAAATAATACAGCATCGCCTTCAATCTCAGAAACTTCTAAAGCTAGTGTATTGCTGTTTATTATTGATTTAAGGAGGTTTTCTGTGATGTATTTTCCGATGACCATATTGGTATTTATCACAAAATCTGTAAAACCGGATATGTCCGGAATCATTACCATTCCTGTTTTATATGGAGTATTAAATTCTTTCATAATGCTGATTTGATAAAAATGACCCCATTCTTAGCCCACTTTCAAAATAGTAAGGAAGAGGGCTAAAAAAAGAGTCCTAAATTATTTAACTTATATTATGTTATTTTAAGCGCTTTGATAGAAAAAGCAGCAATGATTGCGGCAATTATACATATAACGGCCGCTGAGAAAAACGCAGTCTGAAAACCTGCATTTAATGCCCCAATATCTGTTTCTCCTATTGCTTTAAGCGTATTGGTTTTTGCCGAAGAAATTGCAACAACAATACCCAGACCTAAAGCCGACCCCACTTGATAACTTGTATTGACTAATCCGGAAGCCAGCCCCATTTCTTCAGGTTTCGCTCCTGACATTGAAGCTATAGTTCCCGGAATATAAGCCAATGACATACCAAGAGCCCCTAATAAGGAAGCTGGCAATACATTGATTAAAAATGTTCCGTCGGGCGGAATGGTGCTAAACAGCAGAAGTGATCCGCTAAGCGCTATCAATCCAGCGATTAAATTTGCTTTAAAACCAAACTTAGCGACTAATTTTCCGGTAACGCCCACCATCAAAAACATGATCGCAATTGTCATCGGCAATAAGGCAAGTCCGCTATTGAAGGCCGAATAATGAAGCGTCTGCTGTAAATAAAGGTTCAGGAAAAACCATAACGGAATCCATCCTGCAGCCATTAATGCCATTACTAAGTTACCTCCTGAAAGATTGGGAACTTTAAAAATACTCATAGGTACTAACGGTTCTTTTTTCTGTTTCTGAACACTATAGAAAACAAGAAATAATACCAATGAAAGTGTTAATAGTCCGATAGTTTGTAAAGACTTCCACCCCGCTCCTTCTCCGGAAACGATTGCATATACCATTACTACCAATGCTGTTGTGGCAAGAATTGCTCCTGCAACATCTACTTTTCCTTTTCGGGTAATACCGGCAAATAGTAAGCTTTTGCTATAAGCTAACACAATAAGCCCTACGGGAATATTGATTAGGAATATCCAATGCCAGGAAAGCCATTGCGTAATTGCTCCGCCAAGGAAAACTCCTGCAGAACCACCCGCAGCGGCAGATGCTCCCCAAAAGCCTAAGGCTTTATTGAGTTCTTTTGGATCGGTAAATTTAGATAGTACGAGTGTCAGTGCTGCCGGGGCAATAAATGCAGAACCTAAGCCTTGCAATGCTCTTCCTGTATTTAATGCTGCTTCTGACCAGGCTACTCCAGCCAAAAGTGATGCAGCAGAAAGGATCACAAATCCCCACATAAAAATTTTACGAGCACCAAACAGATCAGACAAACGTCCGCCGAGAAGCAAAAAGCCTCCGAACAGAATAACATAGGCATTAAAAATCCATTGCAAGCCGCTTTGCGAATACCCAAGATCTGCTTTGATCGCGGGCAAGGCAACCCCAATAATTGAGGTATCCATAATTACTATAAATTGTGCCGTGCAAAGCAAAAAAAGTGCCGACCATCGTTTGCTATATGGTACAGGTTTGTCTATTGGCTGTTTATTATTTTTAGTCATATTTTTTTTTTAATTGTTTTTAGTTAGTAATTATAAACTTAACAGCCCAAGAGCTTGTTGTAGCGCTACGTGAAGCATTCGCAAATTATAGACAGCGTTCAGGTAGTTGATCTTAGCTTGTGTCAATGCCAGTTCAGCATCAGTCAATTCAAGTCTTGATCCTAAGCTGTTTCTGAAACGGTCATCAATCATTCGATAGTTTAATTCTGCGGACTTTACCGTTGTTTCCTGTATGTCCAATTGCGTTACGGCTTCTTTCCATTTGCTTATAATGGTAGCCAGTTCCGTCTTAACCTCATCTTTTAAATCGTTTAATCCTATCTGCTCCTGCTGCGTTTTAATTTTCGCCTGATTGATTTGAGATTGGGTACGATTGCCATTAAAAATGGGTACACTCAGCTGTAAGCCTAAAAAAGAGGTTCTTGGCCAGGCATATTCGTTAATTTCCATATCATCTGCTTGCGCCTGTATCTGATATTGACCTATTAATGCCAGCTGTGGCAACAGTCCTGCCTGAACAGCTTTTAACTTTTTTTGCTCTATCTCAATAGTCAGTTTTTGAATATTCAAATCTTTCCTGTTTTTGTCAGCAATTATTAAGGCTTCATCCACTTGGTAAAATTCACTTTGACTGGCTTTTATGTTGTACTCAAGGTCATCTGTCAGTTCAATGTCTCCCGAATCTTCTAATCCGATAAGTCTTTTGAGTTCAAGACCGGATACCTCTATATTATTTTTTAGATAAGAGACAGATGATTTTAGATTGGCTACAGCAATAAAACTTCTTAACGTATCTGATTTCAATCCTCTGCCTTGCGCAAACAGCGATTTTGAATCTTGAAGTGCTTTAATATTACGTTGATGGCTTTGTTCAAGTAAACCTAGTTGTCGGTTCATCATCAGCATGTTAAGATAGCGACTGGAAACCTGAAGTGCTACCCGGCTTTTTAAATCTGCAGTTTTTTCATCCTGAATTTTCTGGTTGATTTTCGAGGCTTTTATAAGCTGATGTGTAACCGGGGCAAAAATGGGCTGATACAACGAAACGAAAGCATTATAGGTATTTCTTCCGCCTACGGCAAAGTCCTGCACTGGTTTATCTGTGCCTACAAAGGAACCGGGAAGAAATATAACCTGCCTGTCAAAGTAATGAGAAAAGCCTGCGTTTGCGGAAATACTGGGCAGCAAACCACCTTTTGTTTCCCGCGTCTTTTCTTTGGCATTTATTTCTTCCAAAATCTGAATCTGTAACGCCTTATTTCCTTGTTTTGCCATTTCTAATGCATCAGTGAGTGCCAGCTTTTTTTTCTGTGCATGCACTGTATTAGCGCTGCTAAGCAATAACAGCGCTGTAACTATGTGTAAGATATTTGTTTTCATTTTATCTTCTTTGAGATTTAAAAATCATGATTCTATGGCTGGATTGTTTGTATCTTCAGCATCTTCTTCTACAATAAGAACTTCTCCTTTTTTGCTTGACAAATAAGAATAAACAGCCGGAATGATGAATAATGTTAATATTCCCGAAAAGACAAGTCCACCTACTATAACAATCCCTAATGACTGGCGGCTATTAGCGGTAAGCGCAATGGGTAATGCTCCGAAGATCATAGCTAAAGAAGTCATCAAAATTGGACGGAAACGCTGCTCTGCTGCCTGTATTGCCGCATCGTATTTAGAAAGTCCTGTATCTTTTAGATGATTGGCAAATTCTACGATAAGGATTCCGTTTTTGGTAATTAATCCTACCAGGGTAATAATCCCGATTTGACTAAAGACATTTAAACTCTGACCAAACCACGACAGACTTAAAATAGCTCCTGTTACTGCCATAGGTACCGTTAACATAATGGTTAGCGGATCACGAAGGTTTCCGAACTGAGCGGCTAAAATCATATAAATAAGCAATAATGCGAGAATTAGTGTAAAGGCGATATTACCCTGGCTTTCATCATAATCTCGCGACTGACCCGCTAATGAGCTTTTGAAATTTTCTCCCAGCACTTCTTTCTTTATCTTTTCAATTTCCTGAATTCCTTCGGCAAGGCTCACTCCTTCTGCAGTTGCGGCCGATACTGTAGCTGATATGTATTGATCGTATCGATATATAGCAGCCGGACTAACCGCTTCTTCTGTTGTTATCAGGTTGTTCAACGGAATCATCTTTCCTGTTGCTGAACGAACATAGATGGCGCTTAGATCACTTTTATCATTTCTGTGTTGACGGTCTAATTGTCCAATTACTTCATACTGACGGTCATTGCGCAGGAAATATCCGTAACGCTGTCCGGAGAACGAAAGTTGTAACGTGTGTGCAACTTCCTCCATCGAGACGCCCATTAAGGCTGCTTTTTCCCGATCAATATTTATTTTTACCTCTGGTTTGTTTATCTTAAGATCCGCATCTACAAATAGTAATTTCTTACTTTGGCGTGCTGCTGCAAGGAATTTTGGAAGCACCGCTGTTAGACTGTCAAGATTGGGTGACTGCAATACATATTGTATAGGCATACCTCCTCCATAACGGCTTCCGATGGTTGGAGGCAGATACGGAAACAAAAGAAATCCTCTAAATTTCCCCGATGCTGCACCATATTGATTGTATAAATCCTTAATGCTTGATTTTCTGTCTTTAGGATCTTTCAGATAAATACTTTGCACAGCTACATTAACTGGCGCCGGAGCAGGAATAAAGGAAATCGCAACCATCGAATAGGTCTGATACAAACCATCCGTAGAATCGTTTACATACTTCCCAACTTCGGTCATGTGCTTTTTCATATAATCGAAAGAAACGCCTTCTGGAGCAACAGCAATTAAATTCATGTTCGAACGGTCCTCTATCGGAGCGAGTTCAGAAGGAAGTCCTTTACCAACAAGATAAATAAGTAAAGTTGTGCCGATTAAAAATACCCATGCCAGCCATCTGAATTTCATAAATGTGATTAACAAACGAGCATATCCATTATTCATACGCACGAAAAAAGGCTCAGTCACACTATAAAACCAGCTAGGCTTTTCTTCTTTCTTCAAGAAATAAGCACTCAGCATTGGAGTTAACGTCAAAGCTACAAAAGCCGATACCATAACAGAACCCGATACTACAATCGCAAATTCCTTGAAAAGCTGTCCACTGATTCCACCCATAAAAACAATAGGCAGAAATACTGCTGCAAGTGTAATGGTAGTAGAAATAACAGCAAAATAAATCTCCTTAGAACCTTTGAATGCTGCTTGTATGGGTGACATTCCTTCTTCTATTTTTTTATAGATATTTTCGAGTACTACAATAGCATCATCGACCACCAGTCCTATCGAAAGTACTAATCCCAAAAGGGTAAGTATATTGATGGAAAAACCAGCGATATACATGATAAAAAAAGCAGAAAGAATAGAAACCGGAATCGCTAATACTGGTATGATGGTAGATCGCCAGTCTCTTAGAAACAGAAAAATAATCAATACCACTAACCCAAAAGCAATAAACAGGGTTTCTTCAACTTCTTTTATAGATTCTCTTACGGAACGCGTATAGTCGAAACCGACTATTAAGCGATATTCAGATGGAATATCTTTTTTTAGCTGATCTAATCTTCTGTAAAATTCATCTACTACTTCTATAGCATTTGCACCACGTTGTATCTGGATCGCCACACCTACACCAACGCGGTTAAGACCTCCGGTTTCATTGATGATAGCCGTACGTTCGTTTACTTCTCCTAATTCGGCAGAGCCAATGTCTTTTAATCGGATTACCCTATTATCAACTTGCTTGATGAGCATTTCTTCAAAATCTTTTACAGAAGTAAGACGTCCCATGGTACGAATACTTAGCTCGCTATTATTCCCATCTATCCGACCCGCAGGTAAGTCAATGTTTTCTCTTAGCAATGCTTTGCGAATATCTTCGGGAGTTAGTTGATAAGCGGCAAGTTTAGAAGGTTCAAACCGAAGACGCATGGCGTATTTATGTTCTCCTACGATCGCAACATTATTGATTCCGGGGATAGACTGTATTCTGTCTTTTATTGTAGTCGATGCGAGGTGACTCACCTCTTTTATGTCTTTGGTATCACTTTCTACTTCAAGAAAGGCTACCAGATTGTCTGGCGAAGATGCCTTTTGTACAATGGGGGGATCTACATCTGTGGGGAGCTGTTTTCGTGATTTGGCTACTTTGTCCCTGACGTCGTTTAATGCGTCTTCAATGTTTATTTCACGGTTAAACTCTATCGAAATGACACTTACCTGTTCTCTGGATTCAGAAGAAATGGTGCGTATTCCGTTTGCTTCGGATATTGATTCTTCCATTGGTCTGGTAAGCTTGGATGCAATTACATCAGGACTTGCACCGGCATAGAAAGTAATTACAGAAATTACCGGTGGTTCTGTTAATGGAAATTCCCGAATACCTAATTGTTTCCATCCTATTATTCCTAAAATAACAATGAGGAGGGAGAATACACCGGCTAAAACCGGCTTTTTTATACTTAAAGCTGATATACTCATAACGCTAAAATTTGAATTTGATTAATTGGGTACAACGGCTTGTACTGGAGTACCATCTCCTATACGAAGCATATTTGAAATTATGATACTATCGCCGCTCTTAATCCCTGATGTGATTACAGCATCCGTTTCTGTCCTGTTACTTATGGTCACCGCCACAGGTTTTGCTACACCGTTTTGTATTACAAAAACAGCATAACCTTTATCGCTTGGTGATAAAGCTTCGGTTGGTACCATTATGCCCTTTGTTCCTTTCGGTGTTACACTGAAATACACTTTTGCCGAAAGGCCTGCACGAAATTTTCCGTTTGCATTATTTGTTACGGCCTGTACCTGTAAACTTCTGCCCTGAGCATCAAGCCCCGGTTCGGTAGCCTTGATAGTGGCCGAATATTCCTCATCGGACAACTCCGAGGTAAATCGTACTTTGTTTCCGGTTTGTATTAGCGGCAGGTATTTTTCAGGAACAGCAAAATTGATTTTGATACTGCTTTGGTCCTGCAGTATTACCAGTTCTGCACCAGGCGAAACATACGCTCCCAGATGTACTTTTGAGATTCCGATTTTTCCCGAAAATGGAGCCCGTATTACGGTTTTGGCCAGATCAACCCGAAGTAGTTCCTGCTGTGCAACTAAGGATTGATACCGCATAACTGCCTCGTCATTTTCCTGTGGACGCACCGTTTCTGTCTTTAAAAGATTAGCCATTCTGTCTTTAGTAAGACGGGCTAGTTCCAGTTCAGCACCAACCTGTTTCAATCGGGATCTGATGTCGGCATCATTGAGTTTGTAAAGCACCGATCCCTGACTTACATAAGTGCCGTCTTTAAAGGCGACATGGGTAATCTTTTGAGGCAGTTCGCTCGTAATAGAGACTTCGCGATACGGCATCATTGTTCCCACTACAGCCTCTTCCTGATTGAGTTGCTTTTCCCTGGCAATGATAATGTCAACCGGTAATTTGTTGGCATCCACTTTCGTTTTTGCATCATTTTTCGGTGCTTTTTCCGTTTTGTTTTCGCAAGCAATCAATAAAATGCTCAACAAGGGAACTAAAATTCCCAACCTTTGTGTAGTATGTTTGTATAACATGTTCTTTTTTTTAATTATCCAACTGACTATTAAATTTCATTGTCAAAATTACAGTGAGATGTCAGGGGGCTTTATACACAATTACAGGTAAGAGTTGTGAGATTTACGTTGTTTTAAGGTCCTGAGGCGCCGAGCAACTAAGCTTCTGAGGTTTTCTGTAGAGACACTCCGTAGTTCATTTTAGAAAGCAGAGTGAAAAAGGTTTGATTAATCTTTTTCATGTAAAGAAGCAAAGCCATAAAGAACTGAGATATACTTTGCAGCTTTGCGAGAGATTTTTTTTTACGATTACGTTAAAACTAATTTGTGTGTACCTTCTCCCGAAGTTTGGGATAAAATTAGTTTTTTAGAACAGCAATAAAATGCTAAAGAGTCTTAGTTGTATGAGATTGTTTCTCTATAATAGTGACTTTATCAAGTCTGATTCGTTTATAGTAGGAAGACGTAAAACCCGTGTATTTTTTTAACTGATTGGATAAATGCGCGGGGCTGCTGTAACCTAAAGTGTGTGTGATTTCAGACATCGACAGATCTGTATAAACAAGGAGTTCTTTTATTTTCTCCATTTTTCTCAGAATGATGTATTTTTCAAGGGTTTGCCCTTCGGCAGCAGAAAATAAAGCGCTAAGTGTATCGTAGTTCTTGGTAAGTTTATCACTTATTAATGAAGAGAATTTGGTAGGATTCCCGCTTTGCAATTGCATTGTGATGCCGCTTTCTACCAATTCTTTGATTTTTTCTACAGTTTCCTGGGTTTTACTGTACCGTAGTTCAAATCCGTTTTTTTTAAGCATCGATTTAATGCTTTCCAGACTTATATCGTGTGCCGTATCTTCTATTACAACACGTCCTAACTCAATAGTGATAATCTTAATTCCCAGATTAAAAAATTCTTGTTCGAGAACATAAATGCATCTGTTGCAAACCATTCCTTTGATTAGTAATGTCATAAAACTGATATTAATGATGTATTGTTCATTTTTCCTGATTTTGGTATACAAATTTCCTTATAGCAGTGCGGTATTGTATACTGCTATTCCTAATTTGATTTATAATATTTACTGATTATAGAATTACAGCCAGCTGGAAAAATAAAAAACGGCGGCCAAAAATTATGAAACCGCCGTTTGGCAAACGCATCAAGGAGTTTTCTACAACTAAAAATTATTACTTTGATTCTTCAACAGGAGGGTTATAGTCAGATAAGCTTGTGACCCTTACGGTATCTATTTCTGCAAGAGGCCATGTAATTGGCAGCATGGTCATATAACCACATTTAGGGCATTTGTCCCCTTTTGAGCCTATCATTTCTTTGTGCGACGGGCAACCTGTAATAAATTTTCCGTTTTTATCGAGTGCCTGGCCCAGTTCATTTTCGTACTGGTTTACTTTTTTTAGTGTGTCTTTCTGTACACCGTCATATTGGGTTTGATGCTGTTCAGTGCTATTGCTGTCCTTGTGGGCATCTTTGTTTTTGTCATTATCATTTTTACATGATGAAGCAAATAGTGCTACACAAGCCATTATTGCTATTATAAATTTATTTAGTTTCATGTTGATTGTTTTTTATTTATTCTTCCATACTTATTTTTTCCATTTCAAACGCAGGCTGTTGCTTACTACACTTACGCTGCTCAAAGCCATTGCGGCTCCGGCTATCATTGGGTTTAGCAAAAATCCGTTGATTGGATACAGAATACCGGCTGCAAGCGGAATACCAATAAGGTTATAGATAAACGCCCAGAATAAATTTTGTTTGATAGTGGCTACTGTTTGCTTAGACAATCGAATAGCCTGCGGTATCTTGGTAAGATCGGATGAAATAATGGTCATCTTGGCAACATCCATGGCGATGTCGCTCCCCTTACCCATTGCGATACTTACATCAGCCGTTGCCAAAGCAGTACTGTCATTGATTCCATCTCCTACCATCGCAACAACTTTGCCTTGTTTTTGCAATTCTTTTACAAAATCGGCTTTGTGTTGTGGCAATACCTCAGCTTTATAATTTTTGATTCCTGTTTGTCGGGCAATGGCTTTTGCAGTAGCTTCGTTATCTCCGGTAAGCATATACAATTCGATGCCCATATCCTGCATTTGTCTGATCGCTTCGACAGATGTTTCTTTGATCTTATCTGAAATTGCAATAACCGAAAGTGCTTCTTTACTATTGGCAAACCAGATTACCGTTTTGGACTCTCTTCCCCATGCTTCAGCCTGATTCAATAGCGAATTAGCAATATTTATAGTATTCTCTTCTAATAATTTCTTATTCCCAACAAAATACGTTTCACCACTATAGTCCGCTTTTGCACCTTTGCCGGTGATACTTTCAAAATTAGATAAAACCATACTTTGAGCACCTTTCAGATTTTTTACTACAGCTTCTGCCAAAGGATGTTCTGATTGCTTTTCAATACTAATTAGAATGTTTTTTGTTACCTCCTGCTCCTCTAGCCATTTTATGCCGGTCACTTGTGGTCTTCCTTCGGTTATGGTTCCTGTTTTATCAAGGACAATTGCATTTACTTTTCTGGCGAGTTCCAGACTTTCGGCATCTTTGATTAAGATACCATTTTCAGCTCCTTTACCTACCCCCACCATAATTGCTGTAGGTGTGGCTAAGCCCAAAGCACATGGACAAGCAATAACTAAAACGGTAACAGCTGCCAACAAGGCTTGTGCCACAGCATTTTCGCCTCCCAGAAAGAACCACAGAAGAAACGTAATAATTGCAATACCAATAACAATTGGAACAAAAATACCCGCAATCTTATCTACCAGTTTTTGCACCGGGGCTTTACTTCCCTGAGCATCCTGCACCATTTTGATAATCTGGGCTAGCATGGTTTCTTTACCTACTTTAACAGCTTTGAACTGAAAACTTCCCTTTTGATTTATCGTTCCGGCAAATACCTTTTCGTTTTCTGTTTTCAGTACAGGTACAGGCTCGCCGCTCAGCATACTTTCATCCACATAGGAATTACCGGAAGTCACCATTCCGTCGACAGCGATTTTTTCGCCCGGTTTTACCAGAATAATATCACCAACACTTACATCTTCAATTGCTACTTGCTTCTCTGTTCCGTCCGGCTGAATCACCAGCACGGTTTTGGGCTGTAATCCCATTAATTTTTTAATAGCTGATGAAGTATTGCCTTTGGCTTTTTCTTCTAATAATTTACCCAGAAGAATAAATGCGATCACTACGGCAGCGGCTTCAAAATAAACATGGGCGTGTAATCCGCGTTGGTGCCAAAAATCCATAAAAAGCATATTGAAAACACTGAACAAATAAGCAATTCCGGTACTCAGAGCTACCAGTGTATCCATATTGGCGGAGCGGTGTTTGGTTTGTTTCCATGCATTGATAAAGAAATCTTTACCAAGCCAAAGCACTACCGGTGTAGAAAAAAACCACATGATCTCATTGCCATAAGGCACATCCATAAAAAACATACCAATGGTTACTACAGGTAACGATAGTATAACTGCCCAGATGGTTTTGATTTTTAATTTTTTGAATTTCTCTTCATGAATGGCTTCTAAAGATTCCTGCTGTTTTGCTTCGTCAACAATCAGCAAGTCGTAACCAACAGCCTGAACTGCTTTTTGCAGTTTAGAAGCATCAGTTAGATTTGGGAGATATTCTACCGTTAGATTTCCAGTTGCAAAATTTACAGAGGCGCCTACTACTCCTAACTCATAGGTTACGATGCTCTCTGCACTGCCTGCACAGGATGCGCAGGTCATACCCAGAACCGGAAAGGTATTTTTGACTGTTGGCACACCATAACCCAGGTCTTTGATTGCCTTTACGGCATTACCCACTGTTTCGTTACCTTTGACAGTAATGGCTGCTCTGCGGTTGTTTATTTCTACTTTGTGGGTTTCGACGCCTGCAACCTGTGCTAATCCTTTTTCTACGATCAATGCACAGTGCTCGCTTTCTACGTCTTCAAGGGGAATATAAATTGTTTCCTTACTATTATTTGTTGCCATAATTCGCTTGTTGTATTTTACATGCAAAGTTGGCAACTATACAGAGGAATAGTATTGCGGAATTATGGATTTGATTTGTAATATTTACTTAAACCTTATCCAGTGGCTTTCTTTTTTCTTCCCGAATCTGTTTGAAATGACTTGGGGTTAATCCGGTTACTTTTTTGAACTGATTACTAAGATAAGCAACACTTGAATAGTTAAGGCGCAGTGCGATTTCGCTTAACGATAACTCATCATAAACCAAAAGTTCTTTTACCTTTTCTACTTTTTGGGCAATAAAATATTTTTCTATTGTCGTGCCTTCCACCTCAGAAAACAGGTTAGAAAGGTAATTGTAATCATGATTGAGTTTTTCACTCAACAGGTCAGACAAATTGCTTTTTGAATCATTATCCTGATGATGTACCAGATCGATAATAATGTTTTTTATTTTTTCGATGATTCTGCTTTTCTTATCATCTATCACTTCAAAACCCAAAGGAATCAATGCGGCTTCGACTGCATTTCGTTCATCAGGGTTAAGTTCCTTTGTAAGTGTTACTTCGCCTAACCTGATATTTGTAAAGTCTAAATCAAGTTTTTCGAGCTCATCCTGAACGACCATTATGCAACGGTTACAGACCATATTTTTAACAAACAGTATACTCATATCTTTGTTTAATCACTTTTTTATATTAGACAAACTTACCATTAAAATTCAATTAACTGTTTCTTTTACCAAAGACTGTTTAAATCTGTACGCTGAAATAACCGCTGTTTCAGCAACAAAACAGGGTTCTTATGAACTTTAAATAAAGCACTTACTAAAATTTAAATTACTCCTGAATATTTCCCTACATTTGTTAAAATAGAGGTGTTTTTAAAATTAAGAAACATTCCGTGGGCAGAAAACACTACAGCTTATAAATATAAATAAAAAGTCATAATGATAATTGAATATTTAGATAAACACAACCATATTATCCGGATAAAAAGCATTGATGAGATGCCCAAAGACTTAGGTTCTATATCCAGTATGCAGCTTATTGATTATTCAAAAAATGATATTGCCGCTATTGAAAAGCTATTTAGTATCGATACTTCTATATTAAGCAATAGTGATGATATTGAGATAAGTTCCCACTATGCCGAGAATGAAAACCAGCTGGCTTTTAATTTTTCCTTTCCCTACTATTCTTCTCAAAATAAAATCGAAGAGATGATTGTTTCTTTTATTCTCAAGGAAAATATAATGTTTTCATTTATGGCAGTAAATTTCGAGCAATTTATCTCCGAAACTAAAAAACATGAATATTTTGAAAACATGAAAAATTTCCCGCTCACTTTAGATTCATTTCTTCGAATGCTAATTGGGATCGTTCCGGATTATTTTGCGGATTTAACGGAAGTCATTTCAAAAAATATTAAAAGCACGTATTACAATTCCCAAAAGCGAAAAGCTTTTTCAGAAAAAGAACTGGATGAATTAACAGCACTGAAATTCGATAATTATCTTATTAGGGAATCACTGAATGAATTTAGAAGAATTTTGCTGTTATTGAAAAAAAGCAACAAACTAAGCACTGAAATAAAAGAGATGATTATTTTTGAATTGGAGGATTTAACGGTAATCAACGAATATGTAGTGAACAATTTTGAGCGGCTCGAAGACCTCAAAGACTATGTAAGCAATAAAATAGACCTGGAACAAAACCGCATTTTTAAAACATTAACGATTATCACAACCTGTATATCATTGCCAATGCTTATTGCGGGAATATATGGTATGAATTTTAAGTACATGCCTGAACTCGAATGGAAATACGGATATGTTTATGCTGCTATATTATTATTACTTTGTTTTGTGGTGCCGCTATTGTGGTTCAAACGAAAAAAATGGCTGTAATTGAGCTGTATGTTTTTGGATAGTGTACCTCAGCGTTTCCCGACAAACAGTTACTACAATACATAAAAAAAACCTATTCCGTAATGAAATAGGTTTGCATTTTTGATGATTGAAACTAAAACAATGATTGAAACGATATAAGGCGATAAAACTATACATCCGGCACCCGTTGTTTAAATGCCAGATGTATTTACAAATCAACCTCCAATTAAATTCTTATTTTACTGTGTAAACAACATGATTCGCTTCACAAACTCTAAAATAGCCTAGTACAAAATTATTCGCATCGGTAGTGTTGACTATATTTCCTCTTATATTGCCCGGTACAGCGCCAAAAGGGTTCGAATTTGTTGCTTCTAAAATTAAATTCATGTAATTATAAAAGTTTTTAGAAATACCGCGATGTGTGATGTCAAGAACTTTCCCTGGCTTTAGATCTGTATCAGTAAATTTTTCATTTATTTCATTTCCATTAACAAATTCATCACTTGTGGAGGTGTATTCCGGATAAGGCAAAAGATCCGTTTTATAATCCGTAAGATAATAATTGGCCTGATCAGCCGGGTCTTTATAATAAAATGTGACCACAATAAGGTCTTCGCCTGTTACATCAGCCATGAATTCCTGGTCTATTCTTTCAATTTTCGGTACGCCAATTAGTTTTTCAGTAGCAGTTAAACTTTGTCCGTCGACTTGTACTAATAATTTGTATTCCATATCAATTACGGGTACAAAATTAGTACACTTATATAACCCCGGTTCAACTTCATTAAATGTAAAAATATCTCCATTACTATTTTCTACCCTTACCTGTGCTCCAGAAACCTTCGGCGTCGTTGGGCTGTAATAAGGTGCCATTCTGGTTATTTTTATAGACTGTTCACTGCCGCTTGTTCCTTTTTCCCAGATTATCTCGGCATCGATCACGATTTTAGGATCTCCTGTTTCTAAATCAAGTTCAACCACCTTGTCGCAGGACAAAAAGAGTAAAACGAAAAGAAGACTAAATAAAGTAACTGTTTTACTTTTTAAGCTGTATTTTTTTAATCGTAACATACTATTAAAATTTAAAATTATAAGAAACGCCAGGTACTAATCCGTAAATAGACAGCTGTCTGGATTCATTGGCTCCCGTATTATCGTTTTGAGAAAACATCATTGATGCGGCATTTTGCCTGTTATAAAGATTATAAATACTAAATACCCAATAGCTTTGCCATCCTTTCTTTTTATCTGGTTTAGGAGTATAAGTTGCACCAATATCCAAGTGATGGTATGCAGGAAGTCTGTCCGCATTTCTCAAAGTATAGTTAGGCACATTTCTTCCTCCAAATTCATAATAACCATTTGGATACGTTACCGGCTGACCTGATTGCAAGCTGAAATTAGCATTAAAAGACCATTTAGGATTGAATTCATAATTTGCAGTAATATTCAGATTATGCAATTTATCGTATCCTGACAAATACCAATTGCCATTGGCAATACCCGGTTCTTCAGCTGTTCTGCCGGGTGTTCTTTGTTCCGCTTTAGACAAAGTATACGAAACCCATCCTGTAAAGCGGCCCGTATTTTTTCTGAATAATAGTTCCATACCATAGGATCTCGCTTCTCCGTTCAGGATGTCCTGCTCGATATTATTATTACCCAATAAATTGGCACCATCAATATAATCAATACGGTTCTTAATCTTTTTATAAAATAACTCTCCCTCAAAAGAATATTCGCGTTCCTTAAAATTTTTGAAATATCCTACAGCATACTGATCCAGCATTTGTGGTTTTGTAAAAGGTCCGCTTGGTGTCCAGATCGTCATAGGCAACGGAGCACGGGTATTAGACAACATATGAATGTATTGCGCCATTCTGTTGTAGCTGGCCTTTACTGAAGTTTCATCATTGAAAGCGTATGACAATGCCAATCGCGGTTCAAAATTATCAAACTTACTGATGGTTTTTCCCTTTCCGTAATAAGTACTTCCCGTTGGCGTTGCTTCTTCGTAAATATGATATAACGGATTGTATACTACTGCTTGTCCGTTTTCGTAGGTACTGATACTCTCTCCACCTAAACGAAGAAAGGTACTGTAACGAAGTCCGTAACGAAGATTCAGTTTTTCTGTAACCTGATTTTCGACATCAAGATAAGCAGAAGTTTCTAAAGCATATTTTTTATCTAACTGATTGTAATTAAACTGCGAATCAATACCGTAAGGCTTTACAGTTCCCGGATTAAAATCATAATACAAACCATCAATACCGTAGTTCAGTTTAAAATTGTCTGATAGGGTGTGATTCCAGTTGTATTTAAGCCCATAGTTGGTAATTTTACTGTCCCATTCAAATTTTTGAAATGGTATTTGCAGATTAAATTTATAATCACTGTAAAAAACAGAAAGGCTGGTATTCAAATTATCCGAAAATTTATGTTTCCAGCTGAACGTTCCCATAGTATTACCGTAGGTACTGGCAAAGAAATTATTAATATCAAACAAATCATTTCCCATATAACCCGAAAACGAAATTGTATTATTGGCTCCCAGGCGATAATTGAACTTAGCATTGAGATCATAAAACATGACAGAACTCTTAATGTCGGTAGCTTTTAGAAATAAATGCGCATAAGAAGCACGTCCTGCCACAATAAAGGAACCAACATCTTTTTTTATTGGACCTTGTACCAAAAGCCGGCTTGAGATAAGACCAATACCTCCATTTACTTTATACTCATTGAGATCTCCTGTTTGCTGACTTACATCAAGAACAGAAGAAACGCGCCCTCCAAATTTAGACGGAATCCCTCCTTTGTATAAATCTAATCCGCTAACAATATCAGCATTAAAAATAGAAAAGAAACCAAACATGTGCGAGTCACCGTATACCGGAGCACCATCTAAAAGAATCAAATTCTGATCAGCCGCGCCTCCACGCACATTAAATCCCGATGAAGCTTCTCCGGCATTTGTAACTCCGGGCAAAGTCAATAATGATTTTAAAGGATCCGGTTCGCCCATAGCGGTCGGGAGTCTTTTAATCTCGGCCATCGAAAGCTTGTTCACACTCATCTGAGTATTCTTTACATCCACTGCCTTGCTTGTGGTGATAATCACCTGCTCTAATTGCTCACTGTCGGAATCCATGGTAAATTTCATCCTTGCATCATCAGTAATTTCAACTTTTCTTTCCTTGTTGGCTAGCCCTATATAACTAATCGCAACAGTATAAGTTCCGTTATCGAGTTCTATAGAAAACATTCCGTTTTTATCCGTTATAACACCAGTTTGTACTTCTTTGACATAAACATTGGCGCCAATAATAGGTTCATTACTATCGTCAAAAACCTGACCGGTTAACTTGTTTTTTTTTTTAGCTGTAGTGGTCTTAGAAGTTTTTTTCTTCACAAAAATATTATTCCCTACTATCGAAAATTGAATCGATGCATTTGTATTCAGGTCGCTTACAAGATCTTCTATTTTGATATTTTTGTAGGTATGCTTTTTTGTAAAGTATTTTTGTTCTGTATTAATCTGATCTGTAAAAGCAAATTTAAAGTCGGTTTGATTCTCAATTTGCTTAAAAAATTCTTTTAATGTTACTGTTTGATCTACCGTTACTGTAATGCTCTGGGAGAACACAGACAAACTGAATAAAAAAAAGCATGCTGAAATTATATGCTTCATGAAATTTTGTATTTTTGAATATTATTAAATGGGATAGTTTTTTACTACCCTGACTATAAGGAAGGATGTTTAGTTTCGCGGCTAGTGCATCCTTTTCTTTTCTATTGAAAAGTAATCTGTTTTAAATCTTCATTTACTTCAAAGTTTAGGTTATACATTTCTGATATTAGTTGGACAATTGTTTTTAAATCTTCTTTTTTATTTATTCTTACCGTGATTCGCTGCTCATAATATTCTTGCGGCATATTTACTTTATAACCATAATTCGACTCAATGTAAGCGCTGACAGCGATCAGTTTTTCATTCTCAAAATCCGTAAACCTTTCAAATTCCGCTACCGATGCCGTTAGATTTCCGTATGTAAATTTTTCTCCGGGTTTCAGGATCCATTTTTTGTCCTGATTTTTTACATTCATCTGAACACTTCCTTCATAAAGTTCAACGGTTACTTCTTTTTGTGCATAACCTTTAACCGTAAAAGAGGTTCCTAAAACTGTAGTAGTGGTCTCATTGCAAAATACCTGAAAAGGATGCTGCTTGTCCTTTTTTACTTTAAAATAAGCTTCACCCATAATGTTCACTTTTCTGTTCACCGTAAAATTATTTGCATAGGTAATTTTAGAATTCGGGCTCAATTCGACTCTTGAACTATCAGGCAATGCAACCACTTTTAGTATTGAGCTCGTATTTTCGATAGTGGTTTGAGCTAATTGTACATCATGCTTTAAAGGATTACCATTAAAATAGAGTCCGGTACCGGCAAAAATTAAAACTGCTGCTGCCGCGGCATAATAAATCCAAGCCTTAGATTTCTTCTTTTTTGAAGAAAATGCCTTGGCCTGAAACTGTTCCCAGGAAATCTCTTTTTCACGATCAGAATGTGAAACGGGAGTTTCATTCCACACTTTTTTCAATTCTTCTTCTACTTTCTTTTCATCCATGTCTTTGAAGCTTTATATTTTTTGACAGCAAAATCCCTGCTTATTAAAAACACCATAAACCATTTCTTTTATATCCCTGTTGGTTTTGATCCTTAGAATAAGATCGTGATTCTCCTGATCAAAATTCATTATACAATCAGAAATAATAAACTGCAGAAGCACTACAATAAATTTTGCGTCTTCATTTGTTTTCACATCCGTTTTATAAGATTCAATATACATTTTATGTTTGCGTTTATAGAGATAACAAACGAGAACACAAAAGTTCCTAATGATCTTCGATTTTTTTTCTAATAAATTTACTGGCAAGGTAAATATGATTGGCAATTGTTTTTTCAGAAAGGTCTGTAATTGCTGCAATCTCCTTGTAACTAAGGCTTTCCAGTTTATGTAAAGTAAATATTTTTTGTTGCTGCTCGGGAAGCAAATTGATAAAATGATATAACTTTTCTCTTCTTTCTTCAAAAATTATGGTTTCTGTATCTTCAGATTCCATTTTTTCAAACTCCGGATCAAGCTGAATTATCTTATTCTCTCTGTTGACGTGATTGAGAATGATATTCTTGCAGATGGTAAACAATTGTTTATCGAATAAAACGTCTTCGTTAAGTAATTCCCTTTTATTATATAATCTTAGAAAAGTTTCCTGAACAAAGTCCTGCGGAGTCAGAACAGTAAAATCAAAACGTTTGGCAATGTTTATCAGTTTGTCATAGTAATTGAGATACACTTCTTTGAAAGAAGCCTCATTACCTTTTTTCAAACTTAAAATAAACTTCCTGTTGTCCATAAACGTAAATACGATGATTCTTCTTAAATAATCTAATATTGATGTGCTTTGAATTGGTCGCTAAAACTTAGACTTTGTTACTTTTTTTTATAAAATTTACTGCACAAAGAACAGAAATTTTATTCTAAAATTTTTTAACAAAAAAGAGATAATCTCAAAAAACAGTAATCTTAACTTTTAATTATGAAATCATCATGCCTTTTAATCAATGTGGTATATTGTAATTTTCTAAAAAAATAAAACACAAAAAAAACAGCATAATTGAAATACCATTATACTGTTTTTTATTAACTTATTTAAGCTGATCCAGAAGATACAAATAGGGCGGAAAAGAGTGATGAATCATTAAATCTTTACTCTCATTGGGAAATTTTTTATAATAATTCTCATCATTATCATTGGGATAAAGGACAATTGTATTGCCTGTGCGAACATAATTATTGCTATTGTAAAATTTAGGCGCTACAAACTCCGGCAGAATTTTTTGTACCCTTTTTGCCATTTGCTGACCTAACAATTTTTGATACGTCTTAACCGTCTTAAGCGATGGATTCGTTAACTTGCCATACACCATATTGAGGAACATTCTCTTAAAGAAGGTTTGCTTTTTTATTGTTTCCTCAAGCATTGCAATTGGACTAACAACAGGTAAATCATCCGGCATTTCGACTGAAAAAGGCGTTTGAGGTACCCAGTCTACAGCGCTCACCACATTATACGCCCAGCCATTTTGGGTTTGATTTTCGTAATCATAAGCAAAATATAAATTTCCGGGTTTAGGGGCTGCACTGCAATAGGTCTTAAAACGGATATCAGCCGGCAAAACTCCCCTATTTTGCAAATTATAAAAATGAGCCGTTAGTAAATAACTTATACCTCCGCCCTGACTATGTCCCATAATCAGGAAATTTTTGATTCCTGCTTTGTAACAGGAATCAATTTTTGGCACCATTTCTTTAGAAATAAATGCAGTACTTAAAAGATAACCTGTATGAACCGCGGCATTTTTATTGGTTGATAATTCGTATCGAAAAGTGTCTGTGCTGGAGATTTTCAGTTCGCCTTTCGCCGGAGTCATTGCCGCATAAAGATTTGCAAGCCAGCTTTCGCTTTTTTCAGTAGTTCCTCTGGTACATAATACAGCTGTATTTCGGTCTTTGAGCCATAATTCCCAAAGATTGTCTAAACCAATCGGTTTGCTTCTGTAGACTAATTTTGAATGTTCCGGCTGGGGAATTGTTTTTGCTTTTTCCGGAGATTCAGTCGACTGAGTAGCGATATAAATCAATTCTCTGTATTCTGCCTTATCAAATCCAGGTTTTAAATCCTGCGCATTACTGTGTGCCCATGAAAACAAAATACAAAATACAAATACGTAAGATTTTAAAAATTTCATAACGATAAAGTTTTTAATTAATTATTGCTGCTCGCTTGTACTATAACTTGAAGATAAATTCATTACTGAATCTTCGGTCCGATTACTCTAAGCAGCGCATTTTACCTTAAAGACTATTCATATCGTCTATTGGTAAACTTATCTTACAATAAATATAATCATTATTACAGTACTAGCGTAAAATACCGGAAATGATATCTTCTCCTAATACGATAAATATCTTAAACACAACAAAAACACACGCGCTCAAAACAAAGGCGATTAGCATTTTATACCATATAAAACGATTTATAAACCACCTCATAAATCCAAATATACGGATCTGTTTTTTCTAATTTAATTGATACATAACCGAAATTAATGTTGTTAACGTTTTGTAAAAAGAGGCAAAAGTGTTTTTTAAATACTATTTTTATGAAATGAAATTAAAAAACCCGGCCACTCTTTTTAGTTATCTTAAACAGCTTTTGCTGGTTGTGGCTTTGGTGTACGCTTTTTCTAATTGTCACGTCAAAAAATCTGTACTGCATTTTGCCGGAATAGGAGTTGTAGAAATTTCTCAAAAAAGCCTGACTTCCCTGCCTGTTCAGGGATCTTGTACTGCTAATATTCTTCATAAGAATACGAGTTTCAAGAAATCTTTTTCAATCCCTCAGGTGCCAATAGTTCCGGGATTAGCAATGTTTCATTTTCAGGTACAGAAAAATTCAGTTACTGCTAAATTACAAATTCACCCTGCTTTCGAATTCGAGAAGAGTTCTATTAATTATCCTGCTTTATTTATAGTCTTTAAAAATCTAAAAATTGCCCCGCGAGTTGTTTCACATCTTGCTTAAAACAATTTATTATTTTTAAAATTTTATAAAATGCAACATCAAAAAACTTTTAATGCCGCTTCTATAGCTGCTTTAGCCTTGCGTCTGGTAGTGGGCTGGACTTATTTTTCGGCCTTTTGGAGGCGACTTATTCTCGAAAACAAATTAATTCCGGAAGAAGCCGGTTATATCGGAGAAAAATTCAATCATTTTTTACCTAATGCATTGGGAATAAAACCCCTTATCGAATACTTAGTTACACATCCTGATGCCTTATGGATCAACATGGTGGCTTTTACTATCATTGAAGGAATTGTTGGTCTGGCAATGATCCTGGGACTTTTTACCCGTCTTATGAGCGTTGGGATTTTCTTATTGGCATTTGGTATTTTACTGGCTTCGGGCTGGATCGGAACAACATGTTTAGACGAATGGCAAATTGGAATTTTAGGACTGGCTTCCGGATTTACACTGTTTCTAACGGGAAGCAGTTATCTTTCTCTAGATGCTTATCTCATGCAGAAAAACTTTCGTTTTACTCAAACAAAATGGTTTAAAATATTGGGTTCAGGAGAATTAAACTTGCTTCCGTACAAAAGAATTCTTTTGGTTGTAGTTACTTTTATTATAGGTATGACTTTATTTACCAATCAATATTTTCACGGAGGAGTTTTTGGAACTCTGCATAATAAATCCGTAAAACCTAAACTTGAAATCAGCAACTTAAAAATGGAGAATAACCAAATGAGTTTTGATGTTTTTCGTGTAGAAGGAGTTGATGTTTATGGTTCGTTCCTGATTGGGATTTCTCTTCAGGATGTTTCCGGAAAATACCTTCTGCAATTGAATGGAAGTGATTTGTCTAAATTGTCTCCGCAAATTATCAAAAATCACTATGTAGCAAAGATTAAACCCGGCGCGCATAGTCTTATCATTCCACTTGGAGCAAAAGCAACCATCAAAATTCCGATAGTTGATAAATCAGACCTTCACAATGAGCATTATACGCTAACGCTAACCGATATAAGCGGTCTGGTCTGGACGGCACATTTATAATAACACTATTAAAAACGGGAAAGTTCATGCTTCCCGTTTTTTTATTTTCATACTGTAATTCTATAAGTAACACTTAAAATTATGTAATTTAAAAGGAACACTCTTTATGATCTTTGTAGTAAACAATTGTGTTGCGAACCTATTTCTTTACTAATAAATCGAAGTAATTTTAACAATATATACGCACTATTTGAGATATAATAGCTAAATTGCTTAGTATGAAAACAAATTCAGATGTTGTGATTATTGGCGGCGGTCTTGCTGGTTTGGCAGGTGCCTTACATCTGTCTGAGAAAGGATTAAAAGTAACATTAATAGAAAAATCATCTTATCCGCGTCACAAAGTGTGTGGCGAATATATTTCGAACGAAATCCTGCCTTATCTTAAATGGCTTGATATTGATATCTCTAAATTACATCCTACACATATTACTAAATTTGAGTTCAGTACTTCTAAAGGAAAGGTTGCTTCCGCAAATCTTCCGTTGGGTGGTTTTGGTATCAGCAGGTATCAACTGGATAATTTTTTATATCAAAAAGCAATAACAAACGGCTGTATCGTCATTAAGGAAATGGTTACTGATGTTTCTTTCGATAATGACCTGTTTACAATAACAACACCGCAGCAAATTTTATTCTCAAAAATAGTATTGGGTGCTTTTGGAAAACGATCTAATATCGATCAAGTATTATCACGTGAGTTTTTTAATAAAAAGTCACCCTGGCTAGCGGTTAAAGCGCATTATAACGGAAAATTTGAGAATGATGTTGTTGCACTGCATAATTTCAACGGCGGTTATTGCGGCGTTTCCAAAGTAGAAAACGACATCATAAACATTTGTTATCTCGCAGATTATACAACTTTCAAACAATATAAAAATATTGAAGAATACCAGCGTAATGTACTTTATAAAAACAAACAGCTAAAAACCATTTTAGAGAACAGCACGCTTCTTTTTGATAAACCGCTAACAATAAGCCAAATCTCTTTTGATCAAAAACAAGCCATCGAAAATCATATACTGATGATGGGCGATACTGCAGGACTTATTCACCCCTTATGCGGTAACGGAATGGCAATGGCAATTCACAGTGCAAAAATAGCATCAGAACTGGTGCTCGATTATTACTCGGGTACAATACCATCCAGAGAAATATTAGAAAAAAGCTATCAGCAACAATGGCAACGACATTTTGGCAAACGTTTGTTTATGGGAAGGATTTTGGCAAAAATATTACGAAAAAAAACCATCACAAATGCCCTTGTCGCCATAACAGCAGCACTTCCGATGTTACTGCCTGCGATAATCAAACAAACCCACGGCAAACCTATAGCAATCAATTAAATGGTCGTAAACACAAAATACAGAACACAGGAAATCGAGATCATGGATGATTTTTTTCTTCAGGGAAAAGAGTTACGCGATGCATTGGATAAAATTGCGAGTATTAACAGGCTCTTAGGCGGTAACAAACTCACGCTTCATGGACTGAAAATATTATTAAGAAAAACCGATACAAATCAACCAATAGTAATTGCTGATATAGGGTGCGGTAATGGCGACATGTTGCGCATGCTCGCGCAATACGGACAAAAAAACAAGCTTAATTTCAAGCTTATAGGTATAGATGCCAATGCTTATACCATAAATTATGCAAAATCATTATCGAATGAATTTCCTAATATCGAATATCAGTGTGTCGATATTTTTAATGATGATTTTAATGCATTACATTATGATATCGTTTTATGTACCTTAACCCTGCACCATTTTTCTAACGAACAAATATTAGATATAATTACTACCTTTAATAACAATGCCAGAATTGGCGTAATTATCAATGATCTGCATCGTAGTAAATTAGCATACCGCCTTTTTGAAAAAATATGTACGGTTTTTAATTTGAATAAAATGTCCCGCGAAGATGGACTTATCTCTATTTTGAGAGGATTCAAGAAAAAGGAACTGGAGGACTTCTCTAAAAAACTGAATTTAAAAAACTATACCATAAACTGGAAATGGGCTTTTCGTTACCAATGGATAATTGCTAAAAAATGAGTGTAAAAATTAATACAGTTGCAAAGCAACTTCCCAAATATTCGCGTACAACGGCAGATATTCTTCCATTACTGGACGGATGGCTGCAGGGACAGGACGAGCGTTTTATAAAAAAAGTAAAGAAAATTTTTGAAGGTGCGGCCGTAGACAAACGCTATTCTATAATGGATCCAGCGGAAGTATTTACAGCAACTTCGTTTGAAGATAAAAATGATATTTACAGCCGTGAGGTTATTATTTTAGGCGAACAGGTACTCAATAAAGCACTTGCCAAAGCAAACTGGGATCCCCAAAGTCTTGACTATATTATTACGGTAAGCTGTACCGGAATTATGATTCCGTCTTTAGATGCTTATCTGATCAATAAAATGAAATTAAGACAGGACATCGTCCGGCTTCCTGTAACCGAAATGGGTTGTGCAGCGGGAATATCAGGCATCATCTATGCTAAAAATTTCCTTCAAGCTAATCCCGGTAAGCGTGCCGCGATTATCGCAGTAGAATCGCCAACGGCAACATTTCAGCTCAATGATTTTTCGATGCCTAATATTGTCAGCGCCGCTATTTTTGGTGACGGAGCTGCTTGCTGCCTTCTGTCTTCGCATGCAGATGATGATGGACCCGAAATAATCGACGAGGAAATGTACCACTTTTATGATGCTGAACACATGATGGGATTTAAGCTTACCAATACAGGTTTGCAAATGGTATTAGACATTGAAGTTCCCGATACAATCGCATCGCATTTTGGTGATATCATTCACCCGTTCCTGCAAAAAAACAATTTAGAAATTCAGGATATCGACCACATGATCTTTCATCCAGGAGGAAAAAAAATAGTAACTACTGTCGAGTCACTGTTCTCAGGTTTAGGCAAAAACATCACTCATACTAAAGAAGTACTTAAAGAGTATGGCAATATGTCGAGTGCGACGGTTTTGTACGTTTTAGAAAGTATTATGGACGAAAAACCACAGTCAGGAGAAAAAGGACTGATGCTTAGTTTTGGACCGGGATTTTCGGCACAACGGGTTTTACTACAATGGTAATTATTAAAAAATATAAAATATGGAATTAAACAACATTATCGCACAATTGCCTTACAGTAAACCTTTTCTGTTTGTAGATGAGTTATTGCAAGTCGATGAAAACGGAATAACAGGAACCTATACTTACAAAGAAGATCTTGATTTTTATAAAGGTCATTTTAAAGATAATCCAGTAACTCCAGGAGTTATCTTAACCGAGACTATGGCGCAGATTGGGATGGTTTGTCTTGGCATTTTTTTATTAAAGGAAAAGTTTAACAAAGATACTGTAGTGGCTTTTACTTCAGCAGACATGCAATTTCTAAAAGCTGTTTATCCTAATGAGAAAGTAACCGTTACATCGCAAAAACTATTCTTCAGGTTTGGTAAGCTTAAATGCGATGTGGTAATGAAAAACGAAGCCGGACAAGAAGTCTGCAAAGGCATTTTATCCGGTATGATCACGACAAAATTATGAGCAAAAGAGTTGTCATAACAGGACTTGGTGTAGCGGCTCCAAACGGGGTTGGAATTCCTGCGTTTACCCACTCTTTAAAAAATGGCATTTCGGGAATTCGGCATGATGCTCAGTTGCAGCAATTGCAATTCTCCTGTCAGATCGCAGGTCAGCCACAGATCTCAGAGGAACTAAAATTGGCATATTTTACAGAACTTGAGTTAAGAGGCTTTAATAGTACTGGGATTTTATATGGTGTTATTGCAGGTATCGAAGCCTGGAAGAATGCGGGATTACCAATAGAAATCAACGAAAATCCTGATTGGGACAGCGGAACAATTTTTGGATCCGGAACATCCGGAATTGATAAGTTTCGCGAAAGCATTTATAAAATAGACGAACTACAAGTACGCAGACTTGGCAGTACTGTCGTGGCGCAAACCATGAACAGTGGCATTAGCGCTTATCTGGGCGGTAAACTGGGACTTGGAAATCAGGTAACAACCAATTCGTCTGCTTGTGCAACGGGAACTGAAGCTATTATGATGGCGTACGACCGTATAGAATCCGGACAGGCAAAGCGCATACTGGCAGGAAGTACCGGAGACAGCGGTCCTTATATTTGGGCCGGATTTGATGCGCTTCGTGTGTGCAGTTCTAATTATAACGATAATCCTGAGCAGGGTTCTCGCCCAATGAGCGCTTCTGCGGCAGGATTTGTACCCGGAAGCGGTGCCGGGGCATTAGTTATTGAAGATTTAGAAAGTGCCTTAGATCGCGGGGCAACCATTTATGCCGAAATAATAGGCGGCAATGTCAATTCCGGCGGACAACGCGGCAGCGGCAGCATGACTGCCCCTAACAGCACTGCTGTTCAGCGATGCATCACAAATGCGCTCCACAATGCCGGTATTTCAGCACATGATATTGATGCCATAAACGGCCATCTTACCGCCACAACAAAAGACAGTCTGGAAATAGAAAACTGGACGAAAGCCTTAAATCGAAAAGGCCATGATTTTCCGTTTATTAACTCTTTAAAAAGTATGACAGGCCATTGCCTTAGTGCTGCCGGAAGTATCGAGAGTGTTGCTGCAGTTTTGCAGCTTCATGAAGGTTTTTTATTTGGCAACCTGAATTGCGAAGATCTGAATCCTGAAGTCACCGCCCTTATAGATGCTTCAAAAGTGCCTTCTAAGACCATAAACACCAACCTGAATATCATTGCCAAAGCTAGTTTTGGTTTTGGGGATGTAAACGCCTGTATAATCTTTAAAAAATTTCAAAACTAAACCTATGAACAAAGAAGAACTTATAGCAAAATTAAAAGTCATTATCAAGCCTTACACGACAAATACAGAAGCTTATGATAACCTTACCGAAAGCACCGATTTTATTAACGATCTTAGTATCAATTCAGCCAATCTGGTAGATATTGTACTGGATATCGAAGAAGCATTTGATGTCGTTATTGACAATACTGATATGGAACGCATGCTGGATGTAAAAACTGCAGTAGAAATTATCGAAACAAAACTTGCTGCAAAATGATAGGCAATGATGTTGTCGATATTTTGCAATCACGCCGGGAAAGCAACTGGCAGCGCAAGGGACTTACGGAGAAAATCTTCACCACCGACGAACAGTTACTCATAACACAGGATCCTGAACCGGAAATGCTATTCTGGCTGTTATGGAGTATGAAAGAGGCGGCCTATAAAATCTATAACAGACAAACAAAAATAAGAGAGTACATTCCTAAAAAACTGGCCAGCACTATTAGCGCAAAAAATACTGCTTACTGCACAGGAAAAGTGATTTGTCAGGGAAATGTCTATTATACAAAAACAACGATTACTCAGGATAGCTTGCACACTATTGCCGTTACGTGTCCGGATCAACTGAAAAATGTAATGGAGATCGAAAAAAAAGACATTCTAAAAGATGATAACGCAATACCTTATCTGTTCAATTCTACATTGAATATACTTCAGGATGTTTCTGTTAGCCATCATGGACGTTTTGAAAAAGTGGTCATTCTTGATCAAAAATAAGAAGGATTTATGTTGCGCTCTTTTTAACTAATATTCAGTTTACTATCGTATTTCCCATGTTCTTTAATCAGGGATTCCATTATCTGCAAAGATTCTATGAATTGCGGTTCTTTAAACCGAAACGAAGGACCTGAAACACAAAGAACCGCTATTGGTTTATTTTTGTAAAATATTGGCATCGCGACACAATTTAGATCAGGATCATAAGCCTGAACATCCAATGCATAACCCGTTTTTAGTATTGTTGCAATCTCAGTTTCAATAGCAGCTACAGCTTCCGGATTGTATTGTTTGCTTAGACCAGACTGCAAATGTTGTGAATAAGCAAGAAATGATTTGCCTATCGCTGTAGTTGTCATTTCGTACTCCTTTCCTGTATTCAGCGTAATTTTTACCGCCCTGTTTGGCTCGCATTTGAGTTCGTGTCTGTAATAAGATCCCATTTGAACCGCTAGATACGAAGACTCATTAGTCAGATTGGTTATTTTTTCCAGAATAGGCCGTAATTCCTTCTTGAGTTCATTAACCGATAATAAAGGAGCATACAAACACTCCAGTTTTGAGGTTATTCGGTATCGCGGACTTACATCGTCCTGCTCCAGATAACCAAGTTGTTTCAGGCTATCTAAAAAACTGTGGACAGAATTTTTCTTTAAATCTAAGGCTGTGGCAACATCATTAAGCCTGACGAAATTACCGCTTGAAGCAATGTATTCTAAAATTTGAAACGTTTTTTTGACCGACTGATTCATAAGTTCATATATAATGAACAAATTTACATTTTTTACTATTTACAAATACAAAAGTTCATTAAATAATTACATTTGATAAAAATTTGATAGATATGATACAAAATAAAACATTAGGCAATTCTGCCATCGAGATTGCTCCATTGGTATTTGGAACAAATGTATTTGGCTGGACGACAGACCAAAAAATGACATCTAGTTTATTAGATCAATTTACAGATGCCGGATTTAATACCTTAGATACTGCGGATGTTTACTCAAAATGGGTACAAGGTCACGAAGGTGGAGAGTCTGAGTTGGCTATTGGAAAATGGCTTAAAGAATCCGGAAAAAGGGACAAAATTATTCTGGCTACAAAAGTGGGTGCTGAATTCTCTGAAACAAAAAAAGGATTAAGCAAAAAGTATATTATTCAGGCAGCTGAAGATTCGCTAAAACGACTGCAAACCGATTATATCGATTTGTACCAATCCCATTATGATGATCTTTCTACTCCTATACAAGAAACTCTGGAAGCTTACGACAGTCTTATCAAAGCGGGAAAAGTAAGAATAATTGGCGCCTCAAACTTTACACCTGAACGTTTGCAGGAATCTCTTGAAGTAAGCAAAGCCAATAACCTCCCGGCTTATCAAACCTTTCAGCCGGAATATAATTTATACGATCGTCATGATTTTGAGGATAATATAAAACCTGTCACGGTAAAAAATAATTTAAGTGTTATTAGTTATTTTTCTTTGGCAAGTGGTTTCTTAACCGGAAAGTACCGTGATAAAAACGATTTAAAAGACAGTAAACGAAGTGCATTCGTAGAGAAATATTTAGACGAGAAAGGATTTAAAATTCTTAAAGCACTTGATACTGTAGCCTCAAAACATCATTCTGTTCCGGGAACAATTGCATTGGCATGGGTAATGCATCAACCGGAAATAACGGCGCCAATTGTAAGTGCAACAAATCCTGCACAGCTTACAGAATTAATAAATGCAACTACAATTCATCTGGATCATGAAGATCTTGCGTTACTCAATACAGCAAGTTTGTAATTTAGATCAAACTATTAATGTACATCAGACTTATACTCTTGTAGACAAATCTGATATTATTTAATTTTTAAGGGACATTAAATACTTAAGTGTAAAACATTTAAATATTTAATGTCCTTTTTTGATTTGTATTATTTATTCTCTGCTTCTTTATAAATATCCCAAAAAGCAATGATTTCAGGCCTTGAGCTCAAGATTAGTTGCACACAAATTTCAAAAAATTTTATCATTATTAATTAATTTTATAAGTGTCAAAAATTATTAATTTGATTAATAAACATAGTCGCTATACATTTGTCTCATCAAAATCAAACAAACGATTTGAATCATTAAATAAATAACTATAAAAATTAAGATCATGAAATTTACAAGAAGAGCAAACGCAAACTGGAAAGGTACAGGAATGGAAGGAAAAGGTACTATTAGCACTCAAAGCACCACTTTAGATAATGCCCAATTATCTTTTAAAACCCGTTTTGAAGAAGGTGTAGGAACCAATCCTGAAGAATTAATAGCAGCGGCACATTCTGGCTGTTTTACCATGCAACTTAGCTTTTTACTTTCTGAAGCAGGATTTATTCCGGAAGATTTAAGTACAGAAGCAAAAGTAACTTTTGAAGACGGAACAATTACTTTGATCCAATTAATCCTTAACGGAAAAGTTCCAGCAATTACAGAAGAAGATTTTCAGAAAGCAGCACAAAAAGCAAAAGAAATTTGTCCTATCTCAAAATTATTAAATACTGAAATTACTTTATCAGTAACATTAAACTAAATACTTTATGTCAACCTGAGCGGGGGGCTTCGACTTCGCTCAGCCTGACACAACAAAACAACAACTTAATAGCAAAACACACAACAACAATTTAAAAACATACAATTATGAAAACAATAGCATTAAAAGAACAATTGAATCGTTATTTCATGTTCGCAGTACTTATTTTTAGTTTCTTATTTACAACAGCAAATTCTAATGCACAAACTACAGCTGCGCAAATTAAAAACGTTGTATTAGTACACGGTGCATTCGCTGATGGTTCTGGCTGGAAAGGTTTATATCAGGTATTAACTAAAAAAGGATATAACGTTACCATCGTCCAAAACCCTTTAAGCTCTCTTGAAGATGATGTGAGAGTAACTAATTTAGCCCTAGACAAACAAGACGGACCAACAATTTGGTAGGACATTCCTGGGGTGGTACTGTAATTACAGAAGCCGGAAATCATCCTAAAGTAGCGGCTTTGGTTTATGTAGCAGCTTTACAGCCTGATAACGAAGAAACTTCTGTGCAATGGTTAATGACTGCTCCTCCAGCTCCTGAAAATGGTGTTTTAAGCCCAGATGATAAAGGAGTGGTTTATTATGATAAAGCTAAATTTCATGCCGGTTTTGCTGGAGATATCAGCAAGGAAGACGCTGATTTTATGTATGCTTCTCAAGGCGCATTCTACGCAAAAGGATTTGGAACTCCTATTACAAAAGCAGCCTGGAGAAATAAACCTTCTTACGGAATTGTAGCAACTGAAGACAAAAGTATATCTCCTGAAATAGAACGTGCCATGTACAAACGTTCCAATACAAAAATTACAGAAATAAAAGGAAGCCATGTGGTGTTTATTTCGCAACCAGAGGCTGTAGCGAAAGTTATTATTGCGGCTTCTAAAAAATAAATTAAAATTAAATTGCAATTTTTTAAAATTCCAAATTCCAATTGGCTTGCCTTCAAGTTGGAATTTGTTTTTTTTTTATTTGGAGTTTATAAAGATTAAGAAATCCCAATTTTTTAAACTTTAGAATGTGATTTTATATAATCACTAACCGATTTGGCAAAATAAGGCGAATCATTCCAGCGTATTTTTCGATACGCAAAATCTTTTTTTAAGGAGTCCGGAAGGCAATTCCAGATCGCTTCGTTCATTTTTTCGAGCAATAGTTTTTTCGAAAAGGAATCAGAAACCACCAAACTAATTTCTCTTACCGGTTTAGGTTCTTTAAAAGGTTTAAAAAGTCCTGAATTATTTTCGTTCAAAATAGAAAGTTCCGGTATAATGGCAAATCCTAATTGAGCACGAACCAGATTTTTTAAGGTTTCGATTGAACTAATATCATACGTAAACTGCTCTTTTAATTTTCCAGGTGATTTGATTCCGCAGATATCCAGCAATTGTGCGTTGTAGCAAAACTCACTATGAAGCAATAATAATTCTGTTTTATCACCCTGCTGAAGTTCATAAAACTCATTATTCGCCATTGGGTGATGCTCGTTTAAATAGGCTACAAAAGGCTCTTTAAAAATAGGATGTTCTATTAAATTGGGGTTTCCGGTTGGCGTTGCCATCAAAACCACATCTAATGAACCGGTTTCCAATTCTTTCATCAATTGTCCCGTATTAGCTTCTCTTATAATAAAGTGCACTTTGGGAGTTGCTTCTTTCATCGCCTTTATAAACAACGGAATCAAATAAGGCGATAAAGTCGAAATTACTCCTACTCTAATTTCTCCTTCTAATAAATTTTTTTCGTTTACCACAAAATCCCTGATTTCATCGGCTTCGCGAAGTATTTTCTTTGCTTTATTAATGATTTCTGTTCCTAGTGTGGTTGGCGTTAACGGAACTTTATTTCGATCGAAAATTTTAATACCTATTTCTTCTTCGAGATTTTTTAACTGAATCGTAAGTCCGGGCTGTGTAACCATGCAAACTTCGGCAGCTCGTGCAAAATGACGTTCTTCATCTAATGCTACAATATATTTTAATTGCTGTATTGTCATGATTATAAAATTATTTTATAAAGATAGCAAAATATACTTTCTGCTTATATCATAAAAAAAACAGGCAAAAGAAAAATTTCTTCGGCCTATTTTAATATTTCACTTAATGCAAAATAAATTTAATCCAGTTTTTCTTCCCTGCGTTCTGTGTTAGATTCTGTTTCGGTTTTTCCTGCTTTCCAATAAGATGACGCATTATATTGGCTTCTCTCCCAGCCTATTTCTTCTTTAAAATAACTTCTTAAAGCTTTTACCGTATTGTATTCTGCTGCTATAAAGGCAAATCTTTTTGTTTTTATCTCAGGAAGCGAGATTTTCTTTATCCATTTTGAAAGCTCACTTCCTTTTTCAGGGTTTTTATTATATACCCAATCTACACTTACAGTGGCCTGAGAAACGAAATCAATTTTATCCTTTTTTCCGTATACTTCTAATACAGCTTTTACATTTACACCTTTTGGAAGCTGTTCCAAAATATTTCCAATGACCGGAAGCGCGGTCGAATCCCCTATTAAAAGATATTCATCAGCCTGCAGAACCAAATCTTTCGCATTACCTTTCATCGCGATCCCGAGAATATCTCCTGCTTCGGCTTTTTGTGCCCAGGCAGAAGCAGGGCCATTATCGCCATGTGCTACAAAATCAATGCATAATTCTCTTTTCTCAAAATCGATACTTCTGGTGGTGTACGTTCTCATGACAGGCAAAAGTTCCGATAAAACATTACTCTCTTTATTCGCAAAATAAATAACATTCATGCCTTTAGGCGGAATATAGATTTTGTTATTAGATCCCGGTTTTACATTGGCAAGCAAATCTAATTGCTCGTTTGTAACGTCAAAAATTACACGGATATAATGTGGTGTTATAAAAGACTTTTTCTTTACCGTAAACACAGAACGGATGACCTTTTTTTGATAATTTTCCATAATTTTTTTTATTAATCTCGTTTCAACAACAGCGTTCCTAAAGCCAGTAAACAGCTGATACTCCCAAATAAATAGATATCCTGATAACTGAACCAGCCTGCTATTAATCCTGCTGTAGGTCCTGCCAATCCCAGAGAGAGATCAAAAAATGCGGCATAGGCACCTAAGGCCGTTCCCCGCATTTGAGGTTTTACTTTTTTGATTGCGAGTACTCCTAATGAAGGAAATACAAGCGAGAAACCAATTCCAGTCAGGGCACAACCTATTAAAGCCATTTCTTTGGTATAAGAAGTATAAATAAGAAACTGTCCAATAACTTCAATAACTAAAGAAACTACCGCCACTTTATATCCTCCGTATTTATCAGGATAAGAAGCAAAAAAGACTCTGGTCAGGATATAAGATCCTCCAAAAATTATAAAGGCCAAAGAAGCATCTCCCCAGTTTTTTTCTGTAAAAAATAAAGCGATAAAAGAGGCAATGCAGCCAAATGCCATCGAAGAAAAAGCCAGTGTCAATCCCTGCTTTGCGATCGTTCCTACTACTTTATAAAATGGTGTTCTGACGTGCTTCTTGTCAACCGGAATGGCAGGCAATTTAATAGTCGCAATCCAGCTGGCAATGGGCAAAATTGCAATAATCCCCAAGGCATAAGTAATGTCAAAATCTCTAGTTATCCCGATGCTTAAAGGAGCTCCTACGGCGATTCCACCATACATTGCGATTCCGTTCCAGGTCATTACTTTGCCGGATTTTTCATGTCCGACTAAACCTATTCCCCATGTTAAAGCGCCAATTACCAGCAAACTTTCTGCAATGCCGTGAACGATTCTTGCCAGTAAAAGAAGTAATAATGCCATCAAAGGATATGAAGCAAATGACACTGCAAGCACATAAATTATTCCGGCGGCCATTACCAAAAGTATCCCGCCAAATTTAGATCTTTTAGCTCCCCTGGTATCTGTCATTTTCCCGAAATAAGCGCGGGTTAAAAGAGTGGTTAACGGTTGTAAGCCAATTACAACCCCTACAATCAAACTATTAAATTTTAAATCATTTTGTACAAATGCCGGCACGATTCCTAACGTCAGTCCTATCGTGAGGTAAATAGCAAATACCGATACAATGATGGGTATAGTCGCTTTGTAAAAGTCAATTGTCTGTCCCTTTTCTAAAATTCTACTCATGTTTTTTTTGTTTAAAAATTACGAGTACAAAGGAATGGGCTTTATAAGAAAACGAAAATGGCTAACTAAGAGTTTTGATTGGACAAATCGCAGTAATTCTTTCTAAATTCTAAAGGAGTGATACCTTCATTTCTTTTAAAAAATCTGGAAAAATAAGTATGATCTTCATATTGCAATGAAAAAGCAATTTGCTTAGTATTCAATTGCGTGTAAAAAAGCAATCGTTTGGCTTCGAGTAAAATTTCATGCTGTATCCAGTAACTTGAGGCGCATCCTGTTTGTTCCTTGACCATTTCGTTTAAATAAGGAACTGAAATATGCAACAAAGCAGCGTAGTCTTTGGGTCTTTTTAATGTTAAGAAATGTTTTTGTACCAATTGCCTAAACTGAAAAGTAAGTTCCGTTTTTCTATCGATACCGTTTTTGAGATAATTTTCGTTTTTAGAAAATTCCAAAACCACCATTCCCATCAAACTATCAATAAGGGAACGGATAATATTTTTTTGAATATCCCCAGCAGCTTCAGACACCTGGTTAAAAATTAATTCTGTAGTTTTAAATAAAACAATACTCTGAATGGGTACAACCTGAGAAATATTCTGATAGGTATCAAAAATTCTTCGATAGATGTTTTGCAGGTAAGAAGGATTTAAAAAGATAAAAAAACCTTTTGAATCCACTTGTTTTGTATAATAATGTACCTGACCCGGAGCAATAAAAAAAAGCGCCTGATCCTTTATCTGATAGTTTTTAAAATCAATCATGAGTTCGATCAGTCCTTCTTGCTGAATATAAAAAACATAATGATCGTCTCTGTGTGCTTTAGTCAAATGACCAGTAAAATCTACGTTATTAGCCACTATTTCCCTAATTTGGAGACCTAGACTATCTAATTCTTTTGTATGAAGTTCTATATTCAATTTCTTTTTCAATAGTTCTTTTTTAAGCTTATATCAAAGATACTGTACAAATTTAATAAAAATTGAATCAACGCTAAATGCCGTGGAAAAACATAAAATATAATTGCGATACGTCAAAATGCAAAAGTTAGCAAAGCCAAATCAATACAATCCCGATAACTATCGGGATTGCGGACTTTTCTTTTTTTATAAAAGCGTAAAGCAAAAAAAACTTAGCGATCTTTGCGGTAAATTTTCTCTTTCATAAGGTTTTTGATTTTTCCCAAAAGTCTATTTCTTATTTTTCAGCATTAAAATAATTTTCGAACAAAGCCAGTTGGTTGGCCAAAGATTTATTCCAATACTTTGGATCATGACTGCCGGGAGATTCAATATAGAGATGTTCTATTTTTTCACTGGTCAAAAGCTCATGAAAATCACGATTCATATCAATCATCTGACTATCCTCTGTGCCACAATCTAAAATATAAAACTGATTTGCTTTTGCCATTTGTTTCGTTTTCTCAAATGTGAAGTATTGCTTCGGCAGGCTTTTAAAATCTCCCAAAACTTTATCTACCTGATAATTATGAAAGTTCTCTCCAAAACGATTAAAATCCAATGCGCCACAGGAACTGCCGGCGATACCAAAAGTGCTTTGATAAAAAATCCCAATATTTAGTGCGCCATATCCTCCCATACTCCAACCCAGAATTCCCCTGGATTTTCTGTTTTGTATTGTGGGGTAATTTGCGTCAATAAAGTCTACCAGTTCCTTCCCGATAAAGGTCTGATATTGCGACGATTTATCTACAGGGCTGTCTACATACCAACTATTAAAATTACCATCAGGCAATACATAAATCGTGTTGTATTTTTGAGCTTTACCAATAAGATCCGGAATATCCTGTTTATAAGTCCTGTTGGCGTTTCCGCTGTAGCCATGAAGTATATAAACGGTTTTATACGTTTTGCCTTTTACAAGTTCGGGAGTAATAATAACTGTTTCGATTTCCTTGTTCATTTTTTTGCTCAGGACTTTTTTATGAATAATTTCCTGTGCACAAACGGGTAGTGTTAGTCCTAAAAGTAACACTGTGGTAAATAATGTTTTCATCTTTTCTATTTTTAATGATGAGGCAAAATTCAGCTATAGAAAATGCAAAAACATTTACATGTGTTGAGAAATTGAAACTTTATTTCTCTATGTGTACGAGCAAACCAAAAGTACAATAACATATTATGCCTTAATAATCTAAGCCGATATTTTCTTTGTTTTTAATTATTACAAAATTTAAAACTAAAAATAAGTCAGATTTATGGCCTGAATTTTGATTAAAATCTTTAAATTTATGTTTTAAAATCTTATTTTATGAAAAATTACGTATTGGTATTCGTTGCTATTTTAGCATTATCTTTTAATTCTTGTACTTCAATGAAAGACACTTCAAAAACGGCCGATCTTTATAATACAACTTGGGAACTGGAGTATATTACCGGTCCGCGTATTGCTTTTGAAGGTTTATTTCCGGATAAAAAACCATTTATTAAATTTGATGAAGCGACTAAACAAGTATCCGGAAATGCAGGTTGCAATGGCTACAGCGCACCGTTTACGCTAAAAGGAAAATCACTTACTTTTGGAGAACAGGGCCCGGCTACTTTAATGTATTGTGAAGGTGGCGGAGAGCAGGTTTTTACAAAAACTATTAAAGATATTGATAGCTATTCTATTGATAAAGAAGGTAAACTGAATTTAATCATGAAGGATATCCCGATGATGAGATTCAAAAAAGTGACTAAATAATCCCGATCACTTTCAATAAAACAATTAGGCAATAAAAATCAAATCCCTCCATATTTAATGTTGAGGGATTTTTTTATGGATGCCAATAGCTTCAATAAAAAAAGGTTCCTGACAAAAAAGATTGTCAGAAACCCTCAAATAAAAAAACAAAAAATATTTTTACTTTTAGAAACTATAACAAGGTACCGGAGTACATGGTTGTTTTCTAAAGTTATTCTCTAAAATTTGAATGTTAGATTCACTAAGAAATTTGCGGGAGGCTGAGGCGCTCCCCATGAGCTCCAGTATTTTTTATTGGAAAGATTATTTATCTTAACTCCCACTCTCCAGTTTGATTGCTCGTAGAATATCGTTTGATTGTAAATCGTGTATGACGGAATATAAAAAGTATTTGTGGTCGCCATATAACTTTTGTCTACATAATTCGCACCAACACCAATACCAAGACCTTTTAAAACACTTTGAAATTTATATGAAGCCCAAAAGTTGACTACATCTTCAGGGGCATCTTGTGCCTTATTGCCTTCGATAGCTTTATTGGCCGCACTTGTTTTTACAATGCGATTATCATTATATGCATATCCTGCTGTAATGTCTAAACCCGGAAACGGATTGGCAAGAAATTCAAATTCAACTCCTTTACTGACCTGTTTTCCATCTTGTTGGTACGTCAGATCCGTTTGTCGTATTACAGCGTTATCATTTGTGATTTTGTAATAACTCACTGTAGCGCTTAATTTTTTATTAAACATTTCAGCTTTTATACCTCCCTCATACTGATTTGCATATAAAGGATCTAATATAAGCTGCTCACCAGCAGGTTGTGTAACGGGCGCTAAATTCTGAAATCCGTTCATGTAATTTCCAAATACAGAAACCTGATCCTTAACAATCTGGTAAACTATTCCTAATTTTGGTGACAATGAGTTTTGACTATATCCCGGTACGGTTCCGCTTTCTTTTCGATCAAAATTATCCAAACGTAAACTCGCCATTGCGTATAACCTGTCTGCAACACTTAATACATAAGAGGCATACCCGCTAAAAGTATATTCATCACGTCCGGCTCTTATGACCGGTACCAGCAATACTTTATCAATCTCGCTTCTTCTAACCGGATTAAAATTAGTTGTTACATCAATTGTTCTAAACGGGGCCGCAGGAGTTGGTGTAGACGAAAATGTATCTGTATAGTACCTATAATTTACACCGGCCAATATTTTATGTTTTAAGATTCCTGTCGAAAATTCACCATTAAAATTCTGCTGAATATTGGTATAATTACTCGAAATTGGTCCAAAAAGCGTTGCACGTATAGTAGCAGTTGTAGGCGAAGTCCAGGTTGGCAAAACCTGATAACTATAGTCTAAATCTTCACTTACATAAGAAAACAAAGTAGTTGACTTCCAGCGATCCGATATTTGATATTCGGCCTGAACAAATGCTTTTGATGAAGATGATTTTGCATCAGCATCATCGTGAACCAATGATTTTTTATAATTCAATTGTATATCGCCCGGGTTCGTTATTCCTGATGTGGTAGCAACCGTTGGGTATAACGGTCTTGTATTGTTAACTTTAAACAACTCTGCATCAACGCTAAAAGTAAGTTTTTCGCTTGCTTTAAAAATAATACTTGGCGTAAAAGAAAGCGTTTTATTAAAACCATAATCCAGGAAACTTTTTTCATTATTGACAGCAGCATTCAATCTGAAAAGCACATTTTTATCTTTCGTTAATGGTGTATTGATGTCAACCGTAAGTCGGTTTACACCAAAACTTCCTGCTGTATAGGATATTTCAGTAGCCGATGCTTCAAAAGGTTTTTTGGTCACCAGATTCACAACACCACCAAACGAAGAGGCAGATGAACCAAACAAAGTTCCCGAAGGTCCTTTTAACACCTCTATTCTTTCAACATTTGCAATACCAACACTTGATCTTCCTGAAAGAGTTTCCATTCCGTTTCGCGAATTAATTCCCACCGTAAAACCTCTAAAAATAACGGCAAATCCACCTGAGGGATAATTAAGCGGTACAACTCCGGGTGCATTTCTAACAGCCCCGGCAGGATCAATTACAATTTGCTCCTGAAGAAGTTCTTTGTGGATCACATTATAAACCTGCGGATTTTCTATATTTTTAAGAGGCATTCGTGCAACATATTGTGTTTTCTTAGACAGCAGACTTTTTCTGTTATTGATCACAACTTCCTGCAATTCTTTGTTCGAAACCTTTAATTGTACATTCAGGGTTGCTGTTTCATTATCTGCAACTACAACTTGCTGTTCTACAGTTTCGTAACCTGTCAAGGATATTTGCAGCGTATAAGAATTGCTTCGTATACGGTTCAGTTCAAAATTACCGTCCTCATTGGTGCTGGTAGAATATTTAGAGTTTTTTAAAACAATATTTACTTCAGACGCCGGCTTTCCGTCAGAAGTCGTTATTTTTCCTTTAATTTTCCCATGGTTTTGTTGTGCAACAGCCGCACAGACAGTAAATAAAAAGCTAATAATAAATAAAAACTTAGATGTTCTTAGATTAAAATAGTTCATTGGTTTTCTAATTTGGTTAGGTTTTATTTTTATTTAGAATTAATAAAAACAGCGCAAAAATAAAAATTAATAATCGTTTAACAAGTATTATTTCTATCTATTCTGTCAAATTAATATTAAGATTACAAACAAGCAATTAAAAATCAATGACTTAGCAACATACAAAACATCGTTTTCATTATATAAACAACTCTTATTTAATACTATTAGTAACAAAAAGTAGTCGATAATCTTCTTTTTCTACCGTTCTTCTTATTTGCATGGCGCAAAGTAGTAAGGCTTTAAGGCACTGATAAATGATAATTATTTTTCTTAAAGAGGCTATAGATTTAGTCTAAATAAGTATAAATTTGTGCCTGAATTTTAGAATATAGGATACTATGAAAAAAGGATTTAAAAAGACTGTTGGTTTTGTGCACTTATGGCTTGGACTAGGTTCGGGTTTAATTGTTTTTATCGCTGCATTAACGGGAAGTCTTTTGGTTTTTGAAAAAGAAATTGACAAAGCCATAAATCCTGAATATTATACTGTTTCAACTATAGGAAATTCAAAAAAGACAATTGATTTTTGCACGGACATTTTGCAGCAACAATACGGAATAAAAAAGATAACCCGTATTTATACTTTCAACGATCCTTTACGCACCATGCAAATCTTAGCCAAAGATTCCGATAAAAAAGCACAGTTTTTTTCTATCGATCCTTACACCGGGAAAGTGCTGGCAACAACTCCACAGGAAAAGAGGTTTTTTGTTTTTGTTTTAAAAATACACCGTCAATTATTATTGGGAGATACAGGACAAATTATCATGGGGACTTCCTGTTTGATTTTTGTTATTATGCTTATTTCAGGGATCATTTTATGGTGGCCAAAAAAGATCAAAAATCTAAAACAAAGATTAACAGTAAAATGGGGTGCTTCTTTCAAAAGAGTCAATTGGGATTTTCACTCGACTTTCGGGTTCTATAGTTTTCTAATTTTACTGGTTATTTCCCTAACCGGATTGTCTTTTGCTTTTACCTGGTTTCAGGATGGGGTTTATTTTCTGGCTGACGGCACAACAAAAAGACCTTCAGCAAAAGTAAAAAACCCAACAAAAACAGATCCTAAACTAAACAATACTGCCTTTTATCAAAGTATATATAATAAAGCGGACAGTATTTTTCCATATACAGGAAATATTCAGATCAGGATGCCAGTTGATACCATTAATAGTATTTTAGTGTTAAAAGAAAATACAGAAAAAACAATTCCAAATCAATCCAGCGCTGCTTATTTTGATAAATATACAGCCGAAGAAATTGAGGCAAGACCTTATGAATCTTTTTCGAACGGAGATAAAATAAAACGTTTGAACTACCCTATTCATACCGGAAGCATTTATGGATTACCCACCAAAATAATTGCATTTTCAGTATCACTTTTTGCGTTGACGCTGCCTATCACAGGATTATTAATCTGGTTGGGAAAAAAGAAAAAAAGAGTCCAAAAAAGTAATGCATAAACAAAGCCTGATCGATACAATCAGGCTTTGTTACTTACTACTGAATTAGATTATCCTCTAAGGTCATCAAAATAAGCGTTCGTTTCTTCAATAAGAGCGTGCATCAATTCTTTGGCTTTGGTATGTTTTAAAATTGGTGCGATTTGTCCGCCCCAAAATAAGATCATGTCCCATTTTTGCTGGTCAAGGGCTGCTTTTCGTAAGGGTGATATTAATGTTGTCTGTAACGGAAACGGCAGAACATCTTTTTCTTTACCTGAAATATCTTTGGCTAGTCTGCTGGTTAATCCACGACCTAAACGTCCGGTGTAAGCACGCGATAAAGTGGTATATTTTGCTGCATCAGAGAATAACATTTCTCTATGAATGGGTAATGCGTTTGATTCATCGCAGGCTAAAAAAGCTGTTCCTATCTGCGCGGCACTTGCTCCTAATGCCAATGCTGCAGCGACACCTTTTCCGTTCGCGATTCCTCCGGCAGCGATAATCGGCGTTTTTACTTTTTCACGAATGAGTTGTAATAATACAAAAGTTCCTGTTAGCGATGATTCAGCAGAAGCCAAAAACGAAGGTCTATGTCCGCCTGCTTCAAAACCTGAGGCAATAATCATATCTACGCCATTATTTTCGAGAAAAATAGCTTCGTCTAAAGTTGTTGCCGCGCCAACGGTTACGATTCCCGATCTTTTACATTGTTCTAAAACATCGGCAGAAAGTGTTCCAAACATAAAACTGAATACTTTGGGTTTAATATTCAAAATCACGTCTAACTGATTTTCAAACCTGGATTGAAACGGAGCCGGTTTTTCCGGTAACGAAATCCCAACTTCATCAAAATAAGGTTGAAACAATGCTGCTGTTTTATCGTATTGCTCATCTAATAAACCGGATTGTGGAATGTCATGATCAGAAACCCAGAGATTGATATTATACGGTTTATTGGTGGCTGCTTTTAGTTGTTGGTCTACCTCAAAGATTTTCTGAGGAGACATTGTATAAGCGCCGTACCCGCCAAGTCCACCCGCGTTTGATACCGCGGCAGTCAGTTCTATTGTTGATAAATTACCGCCAAATGGTCCCTGCATTACAGGATAATCAATCCCTAATAATGCTGTAGCTTTTGTATTGTACCACATTGCTATCTTGTTTAAAGTTATTCGCTTGTATCGGTCAGCAATTTACTGACGATAAGCCATTTTCCGTTAATCTTATGGAAAGATAAAAAATCCCGATAATTAAAGTCATACATTTTAACATTAATTTCGGCTGCTGCTATTGAATTTACTACATTAATCTTTAAAATTTCTCCTTTGAAAGGTTTTCCGGAATCTTTGGGACTTTGTCTGCTTTTTACGCCACTTAAATAAAGATCTACCGTTTTAAAATAAGGCTGACCTTTTATATCTCCAAAAAGTAAAGCGCTTTCATGAAAGATACTCCCTAAACGTCTTTCGTCTCCTTCGTAAATTCCTTTAAAATAATAATTTTCTAATGCATCAGCAATTGCTGACACGTCGTCCTCGTTTTTCATTTTAATGTTATTTTGAGCTTTTATGCCCTGCAAAGTACAGAGCATAAAAGCAATTAATAAAATAGTTCTCATTTAATTATAGGTTGTGTCCAGCTCCCTTACCGCCATCAACATTGATGACTGAACCGGTAATAAAACTGCTTTTGGCAACGCTATACACCATTTCGGCTACGTCATCGACTTCTCCTACTCTGTTTAAAAGATGCAGTCCTGCACTTTGATCTGATTTGTCTCCGTGCATTGGCGTACGAATAACGCCTGGTGCAACGGTATTGATACGAATATTTTGTTTGCCAAATTCTGCTGCTAACTGAATAGTCAAGGCATGAATAGCGCCTTTACTTGATACCGGAGCAGAAGCCGGCCATCCGCCCAATCCGTGGTTGACCAAAGGAGTTCCTATATTGATTACCACTCCATCTTGCTGTTTCAACATTTGCGGAATAACAGATTGTGTTGTGAAATAAGTTCCTTTTAGGTTGGTAGTCAAAAATTTATCCAGATAAGCTTCATCAACTTCCAAAAATGGTTTGCTTTCGAAGATTCCCGCATTATTGATCAGTACATCTACCGAACCAAATTTTTCTAAAGCAATTTTTACCAATTGTTCTCCGGTTTGTTTCTTGCTCACATCTCCGGCAAACATGGCCAGATTGTCTCCTGCTCCAAATTCGTTGTAAGCATTTTCTAATGCTGATGGTGTTAGTGAATTGATGACAACGTTATCGCCTCTGTCCAAAAAGTATTTGGCGATTCCTTTTCCGATTCCGGAAGCTGCTCCGGTAACTATTACAGTTTGTTTTTTCATGATATTTATTTTTTATCGGCTGTTATGCCTTTTTCTCTTAATACAGATACCTGATCTCCTGCGTAACCCCAATTGTCGAGTTCGATTTCCTGAATCACAACGTGGGTCAAATGCGGATCTTTGTTCAATACATCGGTAATCAGGTTGGTGATTCCACTGATTAATTCCTGTTTTTGCTCGCGGGTAACACCTTCGCGGGTCAATTCGATTTTTACGTAAGGCATGGCTTTAGTTTTTAGCTACTTCGGCTGTGATAATAAAATCTAAATCAAAGTCGTTGTAGATTAATGTATCGCCTAAATCTTTGAAGAAGTTTCCTGAACGGAATTTAATATCGTATTGGGTACGATCAATAATCAATTTACCTGTAAGTGAAAGTGCATTGTTAGTACTTTCTACTTCGGTTTCAAAACCTGTAAGATGTGTTATGTCCTTTATAGTAAGATTCCCTTCAAGATAATATTTACCATTTGAAATTTCTTTAACAAAAAGAATATCAAATGCTGCGGTCGGAAATTTTTCAATTGAGAAAAAATCATCCGAAGCCAGATGTCCTGCAAATTGTGCATTTGTATCGGGATCTGTAACGTCCAGAATTTTTATTAAGGCGGTATTGATGACAATATTTCCGCCATTTATTTTTCCGTCATTCAAAATAAAATGACCTTCTTTGATACCAATTGTACCATTATGCGCACCGGTAACTTTTCTACCAGTCCAATCGATTTGGCTTTTTGAACTTACGATTTTAAAATTTGTTGTTTCCATTTTTATTGTATTTAAAAGTACAGTACAAAGGAACGGTGGGGATAGAAATTGGTTACGTGATGTAGATCACAATCCTTTTTTTTCAGGGTAAAAATTTCAGAGTTACAGAGGTGCAAAGTTACTTTGCTTTACGCAGATATTTATTCTCATTTTGTCATCCCGAGGAACGAAGGATCTGCTGAGGTAGCGCTACAAAGATTGGTGATTTGCAGAAGCAGATTTTATTTTACGCAGATTTAAAAAAAAAATTAAGCACATGGGTGCGGATCTTTTATATGCTTAGTTTTTAATCGCGCCAAGACATAACGTTTTTATTTCTCGCAAATTGATCAGATTTAATTTTTATAATTATCTATAAATAAACTACTTTGCGCTTATCTACTAAATCTTTTTTAAATCTGCGTGAAATGATAATTCTTCTAATTTGTAGTAAAAAAACTTTATGAATTCAGTCGGCTAAGGGTTTCTCTTGAAACACCCAGATAAGCAGCGATTAGATGTTTGGGAACTAAGTTGTAAAGCTGTGGATATAATGCCAAAAGTTCGTCGTAACGTTTTTTGGTATTATTATTCATTAAAGATAACAGGCGTTTTTGAGAAGCGATATATCCTTTGTTGGTTCTCCATCTGAAGAAATGTTCTATTTGATGGAACTCTTTGCAAAGCTTTTCGCGATCGCTGTTGGAAAGACACAAAACTTCGACATCTGTAATACAATCAATATCTATCGTTGCAGTGGTTTGGTTGTATAAAGCATCATAATCTGATGTCCACCACGTAGGCATGGCAAATTGCAGAATGTACATTTTGATCTCATCATTGATAAAAAAAGCTTTTAGACAGCCTGAAATTACAAAATACTCGCAATCAACTTTGTCTCCGGCACTAATAACGGTTTGTCCTTTTTTGAAAGATTGTGGCTTAAAATACGAAAAGAAATAATCGAATTGCTCGTCTGTCAATGAAGCTGTTTTGCCAATATGTTGTTGGAGGGTTTCTTTGGAGTTCATAAAAAAGATGTAAAGTTTTTTTTGAAAGTTGCTCAAAGGCTAAGATACTGAGTTTTTTTTTGATCTTCTCTGTCTCTTATCAAAACGAGTGCCTGGCCCTGATTGAAACGGAAATCCTTTTTATTCATTTCTTTAAAAAATAAAAAGATTGGAGAGTAAAACAGCAAACAGCTCTTTATTAAAATAGATTCCAGGTTTTTTAAATTCAGATTAACAAAGTCGATGATTAGTTTAAAGTTGAAAATTTTAAATCATAGACAATACAATCAAAATTCTTAATTTACCTTCAGGTTTCAAAATACTTCAGCTCCTCTCAGGTTTACAATAAGTCCAAAACTTAGAATCTTTCAAAAAAAACTACTCTTCACTTTTTAATTGTAATGCTCTTTGCAAAAAGCTTTGGTGCATGATTTTGTTTTCGGCTTCGTTAATAGCCTGAAGTAAATTGTTCTGATTGTCGGTAATTTCTCTGAGAACACTGGCCATCAGATCCCAGACCGGTTTCATTTTTACAATTAATTCCTGTCCTTTTGGCGTCAGTAATATCAATCTTTTACGTTCGTCAACTTTGTCTTTTTTTGACCGGATTAACTTTTGTTTTTCGAGTTCTTTTAGCAGACTAATAGTTGACGGATGTGTGTAACCAATTTCGTTTGCAATTTCGACAACGCTTAATACTTCTTTGTGATGTAAGGTATAAATTACCGGAAACCATTTGGGTTCAAAATCGATTCCGTACGATTTATAAAACAAGGCGCCGTCTTTTCGCAATTGTTCGCTCAGGCGTTGCAATCGTGTCGAAAGGGCCAGAATTCCTGATTGATCTATAATATTCATCCTTACTCTTTTAGTTTTAAATGGCAAAATACATTGTCAGCACTCATTATCGGAAATCCAACCGGAAGCGATGCTTTGTCCATACGTACAAAATGATTTCTTTCGTAAAAACGTAAAGCGGCTTCTAGTATTGATATTGTTCCCAAATATAAATCATCAATTTGATTTGCTGTACAATAATCCAGTAAAGTGTCTAATAATTTTTGGGCAATCGAAAATTCTTTGCCGCGATATTCTTTCTTTACAAACATTTTTCTAATTGCAGCCTGAGAATCATTGAATTTCACCAGAGCAATTGTGCCTACTAATTCCTCCTTGATAAAAGCGCCCCAGAAATGACCGCCATCCGTATAATAGAAGTTTTTTATATTTAACAAATCCGGTTGGTCTTCGATCGTAATGGGAACATTGAATTCCTTTTGCTGGATGCTTAGAACTAAATCGATAACCTTATCTGCGTATTTATTTTCTATGGGAATAATTAGTGGTTTCATATTGTAACAATTTATTTTACAAAACTACGTAGTTAAATACATATATTAAAACATTTATAACATTTTTTTATTTATTGTTGCGAAATATTCGTGTAATCCCGATGACTCCGGAAAACTAAGCAACAACGTTTTTTCACGCAGATTTTAAAATGATTGAAGCAGATGTAAAATGATTTTATTGAATTGAAACAGGTCTTAAAATTGTAAAATCTGCCCAAAAAAGATCAATTAAATATGATCTGCCTGAATCGTTTTTTAAATCTGCTTGAACAAAAAAACTATCTATTGATAGTCCGATTACCTCATAGAAAACAAGATCTTAAATATTAAACTTATCACAAAAAATTAAAAACATTTGCAAACATGACCAATCGGTCATATATTTGTACCCGTAAAGAAAAATTACCATGACAAAGGGAGAAGAAACCAGACAGTTCATCATAGAGAAAGCAGCCCCAATATTCAACACAAAAGGGATTGCTGCAACTGCTATGAGTGATATTATGGAAGCGACCAAATTGTCTAAGGGAAGTATGTATGTTCATTTTGAGAATAAAGATGTCCTAGCCTGCGCGGCCGTTGATCATAATATGAAGGTATTAGGTGATAAACTTATGTTAGCCATCAGTAAAAGTAAAACGGCTAAAGAAGAACTTTTTACTTATATAGATTTCTTTAGTAATGCGGTAAATCCGCCTCTTGCGGGAGGCTGCCCTTTATTAAATTTTGGGACAGAAGCAGATGATACCAATCCTGTTGTAAAAGAGAAAATAAACAAAGGCTGTAACTCTAATCAACAAGTATTGGCAAGTAGTGTCAATAAAGGAATTGCCAACGGTGAGTTTAATCCGGAGTGGAATGCTGAGGAGTTTGCCATCGTTATGTTTGCCATGATGGAAGGTGGTCACCTCATTTCGAGAGTGTCCGGCAGTAATGATAAGATGAAAGTGATCATCAAAACCCTGAAAAAAATTATAGAGGAAAACACACTCTGATTTTTTTTACTAAAAAAATGACCGATCAGTCATATAATAAAATAAATATCAATGACAATTATAATGATAAAATTCAATATCAATTTAAAAAAACTAACAATTAAACAAATATCAATTCACAATCAACCATTCACAATTAAAAATTAAGAAAACATGTCAAAAACAATTTTAATTTCAGGAGCTTCAAAAGGATTTGGAAAAGCCTGGACAGAAGCATTTTTAGCAAAAGGATACAAGGTAGCTGCAACAGCCAGAAATATTGATACCCTGGCCGACTTAAAAGCACAATACGGAGACGCTATTTTGCCTTTAACATTAGACGTAAACAAACGCGAAGATTCATTTGCAGTTGTAGAAAAAGTAAAACAACATTTTGGTACAATCGATATCCTGATTAATAACGCAGGTTATGCCTTAAACGGAGCTGTTGAAGAAGCCAGCGAAACAGAAGCAAGAGCGCAATTTGAAACGAATTTCTTTGGTACGCTTTGGCTGACTCAGGCGGTTTTGCCTATTATGAGAAATCAAAAAAGCGGTCATATTATACAAGTTTCGTCTGTTCTGGGAATAGCAACTTTACCTAATATAGGTCTTTATAATGCATCGAAATTCGCCGTAGAAGGTCTTACTGAAACACTGGCTCAGGAGGTAAAACAATTTGGAATCAATGTTACTTTGGTCGAACCAAACGGTTATGTTACTGATATCTGGGGGAACGGATTTAATAGTAAAAGTATTGATGCTTATGATGGACTTAGAAAAGCAATAGCAGAAGGACATGATCCTGACACTTTCGGAAAAACAAGCGCTACGGTACCTGCAATTGTTAAATTAGTTGAAGCTGAAAATCCTCCTTTACGCCTATTCTTAGGAAAAGTAGCTTTGCCACTTGCAAAACAAGTTTACCAACAAAAGTTAGCTACTTGGGAAGAATGGGCTGACGTTTCTATAGCTGCTCATGGTTAATTAAAAATTTCATTTAAGACTAAAACCTCCAAAATCATTTGTTTTGGAGGTTTTATTATTTGGAAATTAAAGCATCCAATCTTTTACATTTTTTGCAAAATCCTGCATATCATTAATAAGTTTACTGGTATGATATCCGTCAGCAACTGCATGATTTACAAATACTGCAACCGGAATTAATGTTTTGTTATCTTGCTCGAAATATTTACCAAAACGAATTAATGGAAACATCAAATTAGATTCCTGATAGGTATCCTGAGAAAAATTAGTAAAACTTAACCAAGGCAAAACCGAAATTGAACAAAAATTTGCAGGACGATCTAAGCGTGCTTTTATACCTTTAACATCTTTATATTGCTTTATATCACTCGTTATTGTTTGGTAGAAAAGCTTAAAATCTTCATGATACTCGCTCCAAGCATCAGAAAAAGTTTTATCATCGTCATGAAAAATCGTATATGAAGGAAGAACGTAATTCCAATACCCTAATTGATTTTGACTGTTGTAACTCATCCTAAACTCCTTATTCTGATTTACAGCTCGCATAATTACGTACAGAAATGACGGAAAAAACTTTACCCCCTCTTCTTTTGATCGTGTTAGTAATTCTGTAATGTCAACATTTGCATTGATTGTGTATTTGCATTTTATTATATTATTAAAATAATCAAAATAAGGTTGTCGCTCCCAATTTTCGGGATCAACAGGTTCAAAAATTCTTTCCATCATTTCTTATTAAATCTATTATTGTTTTAGTCTGGATAGTATCCTCTATTGCAAAAATAAAATATCCACTCTGTAGTTAGTCCTAATATCGAGTAGAAAAACTTTAAACTAAAATAAATTAACAACTCTGTAATAAATAACTTCTGTATTTTTTTAGGAAATTATTCATATTTCAAATATTTTAAAACATCTGTTTTTGTTGCTGCATAAGCACGGGACAACACAATTATTAAAGTTAGAATTAATAAAATTAAAAAGCCAAAAATAAACGGGATCTGGGACAATTCTATTCTGTAAGCAAAGTTCTCCAGCCATTTATTGAGCAAATAATAGACTGGAAAAATGGCGATTAAAAATCCTATTATGCAATACCAAATATATTGTTTCGATAATTCTCTCAGTAAAACATTCGTATCTGCTCCCAGGGTTTTTCTAATTGCAATTTCTTTCATGCGTCTTTGTATGGAATAAGATGCAAGTGCAAATAATCCAAAAAGAGCAATTAAAATAACAACGATATTGAGCAGTGAAAACAAATTTTTTTGCTTTGTATAAGCTTCATAAGTTCTCGCATATTGTTTATCTACGAAATCATATTGAAACGGATATTCGGTATCGACTTTCGACCATAATTTTTCGATATTGGCAATCGTAGTTTCCATATCATCCCGTTTTAATTTTGCATAAACTTTGTTAATATTATGTGTCATACCAAACATTTTGATATTGTAAAAAGCCATTGGCGGCACTTTTAATTCAGGGCTTAATAAACTGAAATCCTGAACAATACCAATTATTTTTAATTTCTGTTCCCGAATCAAAAGTTCCTTGCCAAGAGGATCTTTAAGATTCATTAATTTTAATGCGCTTTCATTTATGATCACTGAATTTATAGTGTCTGAAGACAGTTTTCTATCAAAATTTCTTCCCTTAATTATTTTGATATTTAACATTTCAAACATGCCAAAATCTAAAGGGATAATGCGTTGTTTAAAAAGTTCATCATTGTATAAAACCGCTGATATAGAATTGTCTGAACCATCAAACGTAATAAGACCCGTGGAAATTTGTTCGACGCCTTTAATTTTGCTAAGCTGCTGTTTTATGATATTGTATTTGTTGTAAATATTTTGGGCTGCATTTTCTCCCTGGTAATCAACCGAAGGAAAATTTAAAGAAACCGAAATTACCTCATCGCCTTTAAATCCTAGATCTTTATGCTGTAAAAATTTAATTTGCTGGTATACGATATTTGAGCCAATGATAAAAAAAGCAGCAATGGCAAACTGAAAAATAAGCATTCCGTTGCGCAGCCAGATACCGTTTTTGCTTCTTTCGAAATTTCCTTTCAAAACTTTAAAAGTTTCGAAATTGGATATATAAATGGCCGGAAATAATCCTGCAGTCAAAATTGTAATGATAAAAATCAATATCAATTGTATGTAAAACTGACTGGCAAGAAGTTCAATGTTTTTGCTTAAAAAGTTATTGTAATACGGCAAAGTCAACTCTACAATTACTAAGGCCAGTAAAATAGAGAAACTCGTGGTTAAAACCGTTTCAAAAAGAAACTGACTAATAATATCGCCTTTAGATGCGCCCGAAATTTTGCGTACTCCAACTTCTTTCGCCCGCTTTACGGCATTAGCAGTTGCCAGATTGATGTAATTAACAATCGACAAAATGAGAATCAAAAGAGACAACCCCATCATGATCAATAAAAACTGATAATTCCCTCTCGTTTCAGGATAACCATCTGTTACCGAATGTAATCTGGCTTTAGCTAAAGGTTCAAGAATAACCTTAAAATAACCTACTTTTTTAGCCATAACTTCGGGTGTAAAACCTGCCTCTTTGGCAAGTTGCCTAATAAAATCGTGGTTATAAATTCTTTCGAGTTTCTGTCTTGTAAGATCAACTTTTGACGGGTCTTTTACTTTTAACAATAACTTTAAAATAAAAGGATTTGTCATTCCGGAAGTTGTAAGTTTCTTCATTTTATTAATGATGGCATTTGGCGCAATCGAAGAGTTTCCGGGAATATGGTACACGGCCCGTACAGAAAACAGCTGGTCAAAGCATTTTATTTGTTTTCCAATGGGGCTTTCATTTCCAAAAATCCTTTTAGCTGTAAGATCTGAAATAGCAATGCTGGAATCATCTTTTATAGCCGAAATTGCATCGCCTTGACTAATTTTGAAAGGAAAAAAAGAAAAGAAATTTTGTTCGACATTGATAATTTTATCTACAAATTCCTTTTTTCCTTTGTAAATAATTTTATCCTTTTGATACCAGTAATCAGAATCAGCATAAAGTGTAGATTCTATATTTGGATCTTCGTCTAAAGCCGGTTTCAGGAATAAAGCACAATCTGACCATGTGGGCATATCGCTTAGTTGAACCAAAACCTGATAAACATTCTCTTTTCCAGGATTCCAGTCATTGTAACTCTGTTCGTCGTTCCAATAAAGTAAAGCAAAAACTAATCCCGAAATTCCTATTGATAAACCAAGAATATTAAGAAATGAAAACAGTTTATTGTGCTTAAGTTGGTAAATAAATATGTTGATATAATTTAGTATCATAGTTTTAGTTAGTGATTAGATTCAATAAAGACTTCTTCTCTATTATTCGTATTTCAGGTATTGCAAAACATCAATTTTAGTTACCTGATATGCTTTTGCCAAAACGATTGTCAATGTCAAAAACATTAATAAAAATAGTGCAAGTAGAAAAGGAATTGCAGGAATATCAATTCTAAAGGCAAAATCCTCAAGCCATTTTTGCAATAAAAGATAAGCGGGAATTATTCCGATTGCGAAACCAATTACACAAAAGATCACATATTGTTTCGATAAATCTTTCAATAAAACATTGGTATCTGCACCTAATGTTTTCCTGATCGCGATTTCTCTTAATCTTCTTTCCATAGAGAATGAAGCCAAAGCAAACAATCCGAAAACGGCAATTAGAACTACAATTGCGTTTAAAAGAGAAAATAATTTACTTTGATTTTGATATTCTTTATACGTTCGGGCAAAGTTTTTATCTACGAAATTGTATTCAAATGGATATTCTGCATCGACTTTTGTTCTCCAAAATTTATTGAGAGCAGCAATCGTTTCAGTCATATCTTGCGGAGCAATTTTAACCGAAATATTATGCAAATCTTTTTGTATGTAATCGAAAGCTGTGATGTGTAAAAAAATCATCGGAGAAATTCTATTTTCAAGTCCAAAATAATTGAAGTCTTTTACAATACCAACAACTTTTAATTTTCTGCCTCCCCAAACAATTTCCTTGTTTACTGGATCTTTTTCGGCCAAGGTTTTAGCGGCAGCTTCATTCAGTAAAACATTTGTAATTGTGTCTGAGGCAAATTCGCTTGATAAATCTCGCCCTTTAATTACCTTTATTCCTAAAACATCCAGAATTCCAAAATCAATAGCCATTTGTTGTGTTATGACTTCTTTATTGTCTTTATAATGCATACCCGACCATGAATTAACGTTGGTTCCAAAAGAAAATACTCCTGCGGAAACCGCCTCAACTCCCTTTATTTTTAAGAGTTCTTGTCTGATTGTTTTATATCTTTCAAATTGTTTTTTGCCTTTTTTGGGTTTAAAAGAGATATCCATTACCTGAGCTCCATTAAAACCTAAATCTTTATTTGCCATATAATCTACCTGTTGATATACTATAAAGGAACCAATGATAAAAAAAGTCGCAATGGCAAATTGCAAAACCAACATTGCGTTTCTAAGCCAGATTCCGTTTTTGCTGCGTGAAAAATTTCCTTTCAAAACTTTCAGAGGTTCAAAATTTGAAACATATATCGCTGGTAAAACTCCAGAAACTAAAATAACAATAATAAAAATGAAGATTAATTGCTCATAAAACTGCGAACTTTCGAGAACGAGATTTTTACTCAAAAATGAATTATAAAAAGGCAATGAAAGTTCTACAATTACCAATGCCAGTAAGAGTGAAAAAAGGGTAATTAGTGTGGTTTCAAATACAAATTGCGTAATAATTTGCCCTTTTGTCGCACCCACTATTTTTCGTACTCCCACTTCTTTGGCTCTTTTTACAGCGTTTGCAGTCGCCAAATTAATATAATTTACAATCGACAATATTAATATAAGTATGGATAAACCCATTAATATTCGTAAAAACTGAACATTGATATTTCCTTCCGGAAAGGGAAAATTTCCCTGAACAAGCCTCGATCCCGGAAAAGGAAGAAATAAGGCTTTTGTGGGTTTGCCATATTGTTTTAAATACGCTTCATAGGTTATTCCTTCTTCTTTGGCCTGTTTTTTATAATTATTTTCAACATAGATTTCGTTTAGTTTTTTAATAACGGCTGTTGTATCACTTTGTCTTTTTAACTTTAGCATTAATCCGTAATTAAAACCCCAGCTTTCTTTACTTTTTTCCAGTTCATCCTCAATTATAGTAGTAACTGCGGCAGGCATTACCGAAGATTTTTCGTTTAGTCGGTATATACCCCGAACAACAAAATACCTCTCGGCATATCTTACCTGTTTTCCCATAGGATTTTCATTCTCAAACAAGCGCGAGGCTGTTACTTCAGAAAGCGCTATACTGTTGCTATCATGAAGTGCGCTTTTTCCGCTACCGTGAACAAATTCAAAAGGAAAAAAAGAAAAGAAATTACCTTGTGCTGAAAAAATCTTATCTACTACTTCGATCTTGCCATTATATTGTATCGTTTCTTTAGCATAATCAGTGGTGAAATAACAATATTCCTTTAAATCTGTAGTTGCTAATTTTAACATAGGACCAGATACAGCAGAGTTTACTGCCCAGACATTACCACCGCCAAGATCATTAAGAATAGTATAAATTTTATCTTTCTCCGGATTCCACTGATCGTATGAGTGTTCTTCGTTCCAATATAAAATGGCAAAAATTAAACCTGCGATTCCAATACTCAGACCCAAAACATTCAAAGCCGTAAAAAGCTTATTGTTTTTGATGTGGTAAATAAATATGTTGATCCAGTTTTTTAGCATTTTATTCGTATTTAAGGTATTTTAAAATATCCACTTTTGTTGCCTGGTAAGCTCTGGTTAACACCACTAATAAGGTTAAAGAAAGTAACGCTATAAATCCAACTAAAAACGGATAAACAGAAATTGTAATTCTGTAAGCAAAATTCTCTAACCACTTATTCAGTAAAAAATAGGCAGGAAACAGCGCTATTAAAAATCCAATGATGCTGAAAAAGATATATTGTTTACAAAGTTCTTTTAATAAAACATTCGTTTCGGCACCCAGTGTTTTTCGAATGGCAATTTCCTTCATACGTCTTTCGATAGAGTAAGAAGCTAAAGCAAATAAGCCGAAAAGTGCAATCGTAATTACAATAATATTCAATAAAGAAAAGAGGTTCTTTTGCTTTACATAACTGCTGTAAGACTTTTTATATTCTTTATCCACAAAATCATACGAAAACGGATATTCTGTATCTACTTTTTTTGTCCAGAGATTTTCTATATCAGCTATGGTTTGCTGCATGGTTTCAGGATCAGCCGTAATGTAAATATTATTCAAAAGCCCTGAAAACCAAGGCACGGTTTTAAAATGGAAAAAAGACATTGGCGGTATTGCATCACCCGGATTTCCTATATTAAAATCTTTTACAACCCCAACAATAATTGCATCTTGCCCGTTCCAGTTCAGTTTTTTTCCGATCGGATCTTTTTCATTTAATAATTTTAGTGCAGTTTCATTAATTAACATCGAAGTAACGGTATCCTGCGCAAATTTTGAACTTAAATACCGTCCTTTTACGATTTTTATTTTCATCATTTCCAACAGTCCAAAATCTATTGGTACATTGTTCCCATCAATATTTCTATCCTTATAGTGATAGGATATTACAGATTTTACCCCGTTTCCAAAAACAAAACCACCTCCTGCAACTTGCTGTACTCCTCTTACATGCTGCAATTGGTTTTTAATACTATTGTATTTGGCAAATTGATTTTTATCAGTTATTGCTTCGCCGTAAATATTTCTGTAGGAGATATTGAGAATTTGTTTTCCGCTAAAACCTAAATCTTTTGAATTCATAAGCTCTATTTGCTCATACACAATATAAGATCCAACAATAAAGAAAGCAGCTACAGCAAATTGAAATACCAGCATGCCGTTTCTAAGCCAGATACCGCTTTTACTTCTTCCAAAGTTTCCTTTTAATACTTTTAGTGATTCAAAATTAGCAACATAAACTGCCGGAAAGATTCCTGCCAATAGTACAGTGATCAAAAATATAGCAACAAGCTGCAAAAAGAACTGACTGCTTTGCAATACGAGTGATTTATCTAAAAAAGCATTATAGTACGGTAAAGAAATCTCAACAATTACAAGTGCTATTAAAATGGAGAACAATGAAATGATAGCAGTTTCAAAAATAAATTGTTGAATAATAGAAAATTTAGAAGCTCCTATAATTTTGCGAACTCCAACTTCTTTTGCTCTCTTTACTGCATTTGCCGTAGCTGAGTTAACATAATTTACAATGGATAGAATTAGAATTAAAACAGACAATCCAACCATGATAAGTAAAAATTGAAGATTACCGTTTGCTTCTATCACTCCACCGGTTTTGGTATGTAATCGAATAGATGACAATGACTCTAAACCTGGCTTTACCTGTCCATATTTCTTAATAAATTCTTCTGGTTTAATGCCCTGATCTTTTGCAAAACGAGCGGTCATGTTTTCAAAATATATTTTTTCAAGATTTTGAATCACTTCTTGCTTTCCATTAGGATTTTTTAATTTTAATAGCAGAACAAATTGAAAATTACCCCATTGCTGAATGGTCTCATTTATTCTTGCATCTATAAAATTAACCACGCAAGAAGGATTACAAATTGATTTTTTATCAAGTTTATAAACGCCTCGTACGATTAGGTTTTTACCCTGCAGCACGATTTGTTTGCCCAGAGCAGGCTGGTTTCCAAAAAGCTGAACGGCCAAATCCTGAGAAAGGCAAATACTGTTTAGATCTGGCAATGCGTTCTTTACACTTCCTTCAATGAATTGATAAGGGAAATAATCAAAGAAGTTTTTCTGCGCTGCCATTATCCTGTCAGACTGCACTTTTTTATTATTGAAGCGAATAATATCATTATTATAGTAACCATTTAAATAACAATAAGATACTACTTCATAACTTACTTCTTTTATAGCCGACCCTATTGGTGCTGAACTTGAAGCCCAATAGGTAGTCGCATCCATTTGATTGGCGACTAAAAATATATTGTCTTTACTAGGGTTCCATTGGTCATAACTCTGTTCGTCGTTCCAATACAAAATGGCAAAAATTAATCCCGCAATTCCAATGCTCAGCCCCAAAACATTCAAAGCCGTAAAAAGCTTATTGTTTTTGATGTGGTAAATAAATATGTTGATCCAGTTTTTTAGCATGATTTAGTTTGTTGAATTAGTAACTAAAACATCTACATTTCTATGGTTCATTTTCTCTGAAAGAATCATTCCGTCCTTCATTAAAATTGTTTTTTGCGAAAACGAAGCGTCATAATCAGAGTGTGTCACCATTAGGATTGTCGCTCCACCGGCATGAAGATCCGTTAGTAACTCCATTACTTCATTACCGTTTTTGCTGTCCAGATTTCCTGTAGGTTCGTCAGCAAGAATAATCGTAGGCGCATTGATCAGTGCTCTGGCAACGGCAACACGTTGCTGCTGTCCTCCTGAAAGCTGCTGTGGATAATGTTTCAAACGATGCGAAATACCCAATATTTTGGCAATGTCCTGCACTTTTTTCTTTCTTTCAGAAGAAGGAACATCATTATAAATCAAAGGCAATTCGATATTATCATAAACTGATAATTCATCAATTAAATTAAAATTCTGAAATATGAAGCCAATATTTTCTTTTCTGGCTTTTGATTTTGATTTCTCTTTGAGCCCAACCATTTCCTGTCCCAATAATTCGTAACTTCCCCCTGAAGCACTATCTAATAATCCTATGATATTTAGTAAAGTCGATTTTCCACTTCCGGAAGGTCCCATAATCGATAGAAAATCGCCCTGGTTAATGGTTAGTGAAATTTCGCTTAATGCTTTTGTTTCTACTTCTTCAGTTCTAAAAATTTTTGAAAGCTTTGTAATGCTGATCATAATGATTTGTTTTTGATGTTTGTTTTTCTTTCTAAGAATTGTATTACTGAAGTAAAAAAACAGATCCTAAATTAAGATAATTGGCAACATAATCTATAAATATCTATTTTTGTTACATTTACCAGCAATAATGATTCTTGAAATTGATGATTTACTAATCTTATTGTGATTTTCATGCCAAAAATTTAAAAACTGTAACTCGCTTATTTTTAAATTTTTATTTATTTAAGAAATTAAAAAGTGTCCATAATTGGACAGCTTTCGTCCAAAACCGAACAAAAAATGAAAAAGACAAATGCCTCAATTTTAATCATAGACGATCAGGAAGACATCCTTTTTGCGTCGAAAGTGTTCCTTAAAAAGTATTTTGAAGAGATTTATACGCTTAATAATCCTAAAAATATTGTCGAATTATTGTCTAAAAAAAGCATTGATGTCGTTTTACTCGATATGAATTACAGAATAGGTTTTGAAGACGGCAGAGAAGGTTTGTACTTATTGAAGGAAATAAAAACGCTTTCTCCTAAAACGGTTGTTATTTTAATGACCGCTTTTGGTAAAGTTGAAACAGCGGTTGAGGGCCTAAAAAATGGCGCATTTGATTATATACTGAAACCGTGGGAAAATAAAAAACTGCTGGAATCTGTAAAACAAGCCGTTGAAAAATCCCGCAAAGAACAAAAGAAAGAGCAGCGTATTCAAATCGAAAACGACTTTTTTATTGGTACCTCTGAAATCATCAAGAAAGCCTATTCTCTGGCTAACAAAGTAGCCAAAACAGATGCCAATGTTTTGATTCTTGGCGAAAATGGAACCGGAAAGTTTGTTTTGGCACATTATATATACAGCCAGTCCGAAAGGAAAAGTGGCCCTTTTGTTGCGGTTGATTTGGGTGCTTTGAACTCGAATATTTTCGAAAGCGAATTGTTTGGTTATGCTAAAGGTGCTTTTACCGACGCCAAAATCGATACTCCGGGACGTTTTGAAATGGCACAAAACGGTACGATATTTTTAGATGAAATCGGGAATGTTCCCTTGCACTTGCAATCTAAGTTGTTACAGGTTATTCAGACCAAAACCGTGACCAGATTGGGAGAAACAAAAGCAAGACCGTTGAATGTCCGTATTATTACGGCAACCAATTTAAACCTGAAATTAGAAGTTGCTGACAAAAACTTCAGAGAAGATTTATATTACCGTATCAATACAATGGAAATTCTGCTGCCGCCTTTGAGAGAACGCAACGAAGATAAAATTCCGCTGGCTGAATATCTTTTGGAAAAAATGATTGAAAAATACGGAAGAGATGAAATTACTTTTGATAAAAAAGTGACGGAACAAATCCAAAAACATGCTTGGAACGGGAACATTCGCGAAATGGAGAACAAGATCGAACGTGCGGTAATTCTTTGTGAAAACAATAAAATTACAAGTGCTGATTTAGATTTAGAGACTATTACAGCTTACGAAGAATCATTAGATGATATCCAGCTTTCCTCTGTAGAAAAAGCTACGGTAGAAAAAGCATTGCTTAAAAACAATAATAATATCAGCAAAACGGCCGAAGAACTTGGATTATCACGCGGATCGCTTTACCGTCGTTTAGAAAAATATAATATTAGCATCAATTAATATGTTTCAATCCATCAAAACTTATAAACTTCTTTTTTTAAGATTAATTCTGATTGTTGCAGGAATTGAGCTCTCTATTTTCTTCTTCAAAGAAGAATTGCTTTTTACCGGAGTATTTGCACTCTTCGTTGTATTTCTGCTGATAAGGGAAATGTATTTTTATGTTAGGAATTTTGTTTTGCTGTACAATAAAACCATAGGTTCGATATTGCAGAATGATTTTAGTTCTGATTTCTCTAAACATAAATTCAATACCAATTATAAGGATTTATTTCATCTGTACGATACATTAAAGAACAAACAAAACGAACAGGTTTCAAAAGATATTATCTACCGTTCTATTCTGAACAACATCGAAACCGGAATTATCATTTTGAAAAAACAGGATACGGACTGGAATATCTTTTTAATGAATGATTACTTTTCAAGCCATTTTAATGTTCCTAAAGTATCCAAATGGAAGTACCTGAAACACCAATTGCCTGCATTGTGCGAGATTATCGAACAGGATGATTTTCAGGAAATAAAAACAGCAATAGAAATTAGTGTAAACCAACAAAATAAGCAAACCTTTGTTTTGCAGGCTTCGAGAACCGAGATTTTCGAAATGGGTTATTTTATTGTTTTATTGGACTCTATTCAGAATGTAGTGGAGAAAAAGGAAAAAGAAGCCTGGGTAAATTTGATGAAAGTGATTTCACATGAACTTTTGAACTCGATCACACCTATTCGTTCTATTTGCCAGAATTTACAAGATCTGGTTGAACAGGATTCCTTGTCAGATGAAGATTTAGAAGATGTAAAAAATAGCGTCGAAACCATGTTGAGACGAAGTGACCATTTGCAGAAGTTTGTTGAAGGCTATCGAAAACTGGCAATGCTGCCTTCTCCTAAAAAAGACAAGGTCGAATTACAGCTTTTGATGGAGAATTGCCTTCAAATCATGAATCCGTTATTCAGAGAGAAAAACATTGAAGTTCTAAATGCTATTACCTTTAAAAGATCGATCAATATCGATGCACAGCAAATAGAACAGGTAGTAATCAATCTGCTGACAAATGCTATGCATGCCCTGAAAGATACTTTTGAAAAGCAGATTCTAATTTCGGCAGAAGCCAAAGAAAACCGGATTTATATTAAAATTACCGATAACGGAAACGGAATTGAGAAGGAAATCGAAAACAAAATATTCTTACCTTTTTTTACCACAAGACAAGAAGGTGCAGGAATTGGATTAACGCTGTCTAAAAACATTATAGAATCTCATGGCGGCTATATTAATTATAAAAGCGAAGAAGGCAAAACTACTTTTGAGATTTCTTTGATTGAGGATTGATTTTCTTTGATGTAAGTTCAATTTACAATAGGTGTAATTATATAACATCTGAACAAAATTATATAACTACACTGTTCGGTTTTTAAAATAATTTCATGGAATGAAAAATACAGTAATTTTATTGGTAGACGACGACGACGACGACTGCGAACTTTTTGTTGCAGCAATTGCCTCATTGAACAAAAATATTATCACCACGATTTCCAATAACGCTCTGGAAGCGCTTAACAACCTAAAAGCGGCCACCGTATTGCCTGATTTTATATTTCTGGATATGCAAATGCCTTATTTAAATGGTGCCGAATTTATACATGAATTACGAAAAGTTCCTGAACTTAGTAAAATTCAGGTAGTCGTTTATTCTTCTCATTCACATGAAGTACTTCAAAATTTAACCAAAGAATTTGAATCAGTTCAAATTTTTACCAAACCTAATAATTTTAAGGAATTGGTGAGCACCTTAGACAGTATACTATAATTAAGGTATTTAAACATTCTATAATTTCCTTTGATATAACTAAAGGGTTCAATCTTTATAATGTAAGATTTATACTAATATATTTTCACAATACGATCATAATAGGTTTCCCAGATTGACGTGTTGGGCTATCTTTTAATACCTAAAATTAGAAATCATGTAACATTTTTGGGGAAAAGTATAAATTCTAAAGTCTGCTCAGTCAGTAACTTTGGGTATCCATTTTATCACTAATACTCTAATTACTATGTTACTACAATTTATATCTAATTTATTTGAAAGTGATGAATCTGTTCAAAATCCGTACGATATTGTAATTCAGATTAATGATAAAGTTTCTCCTTTAGACCGAAGAAATCTTTATATGTTGCCTCTACATGATTTCTTATCTGATCATAATTATGGTGAAATTTCCGGTGGAGGAATACTTAAAGAAGAGCCCGGAGAAATTATCTTTTGTGACATCCATGTCAAATTTTATAAAAAAGAGATTAGTACAATAGTTTTAAACGAAATTATAAATTTTGTTGAAATTTGCGGCGCTCCAAAAGGTTCAAAAATTATTATAGAAAATACCCATCAGGAAATTCCGTTTGGAAAAAATGAGGGAATCGCGATTTATTTTGATGGAGAGAATCTTGACGAAAAAGCGCATTTCGTTCAGTCAGAAATTTCAAAACGAACCAATATATTACAATCTGCTGACCGATATTGGAAAGGAAATTCGACAACAGGCTTGTATTTCTACGGACAATCTTTTGAGAAAATGAAAGAGGAAGTATCTTATTTTATGAGTGCACATCCAGTATATAAAAGTGCCAGAATTACTCAAATAGCTTAATCAGGTTATGAAAGTTCCATTATTAGCTTTCAACGACAAAGGTATATATTGCCAGCAGGCCGATGTATATCTTGATCCTTGGCGTCCGGTTACCAATGCCATCATTACACACGGACATGCAGATCATGCGCGTTGGGGACATCAAAATTACATTACGCATTATGACAATGTACCCATTATGAAACACCGTTTGGGCGATATCCATGTTACCGGAAAAGACTGGAACGAAAGTTTTACGGTAAATGGTGTACAATTTTCCCTTCATCCTGCCGGACACGTGATTGGTTCTGCGCAAATACGTGTTGAATACAAAGGTGAAGTCTGGGTTTTTACAGGAGATTATAAAACCGAAGATGATGGCGTTTCTGTTCCTTATGAAGTAGTAAAATGCAATTCTTTCATCACCGAATGTACTTTTGGTTTACCTGCTTTTAAATGGGCTCCTCAAGCCGAAGTCATGACCGACATCAACAATTGGTGGGCAGAAAATCGTGCTGAAGGAAAAACGTCTGTTCTCTTTGGATACTCGTTAGGCAAAGCACAACGGCTGTTAAAACATTTAGATCCTAATATTGGAAAAATATACACGCATGGAGCCATCGAAAATATGACTGAAGTTTTGCGGCCGTTAGTCGATTTTCCGCTCACAACAAGAGTTACACCAGCAACAAAAAAAGAAGATTTACTGGGCAGCATTGTCCTTGCTCCGCCAAGCTCACACGGGAGTACGTGGATTCGTAAAATGACACCTTTTGTTACAGGTTCTGCGAGTGGCTGGATGGCTTTTCGCGGTGCAAGACGTCGTCGCGCCGTAGATAGAGGTTTTGCTTTAAGCGATCATTGTGACTGGACGGGTTTACTGGAAAGCATCAAAGCAACAGGCGCCGAAAAGGTGATTTGCACGCACGGATATTCGGATATATTCTCGAAATACCTTCAGGAAATTGGTTACGATGCCCGAACAGCTCACACGCAATATGAAGGGGAATTGGGGGAAATGGATAGTAAGAGAGATGTTGAGGAAGAGAGAATAGAACAAAGAGAATAGAGTATAGATTTTCTGTTTGGTCTTTTTCTTTAATCTATACTCTTATCTGTTTAGAGAAACACATTTCTTTCACATAGCTTATACGCAAATTACTATGTGAATTTCAAATTAGTGAAACGCCTAATTTAGATTATTAAAAGCTATGTCTCTATGTGTTTAAAAAAAATTAAGTTCAATAATGATCAACTTTTAACATCTAACAAATAACTTTTAATGCCAAAAACATGAAAAACTTTGCCGAACTTATAAAAGCGCTTGACAGTTCTAATAAAACTTCGGTAAAAGTAGATGCTTTGACCAATTATTTTATTAACGCCAGTAATGAAGACAAAGTCTGGACTATTGCGATTCTTTCGCACCGTCGTCCTCCCCGACCTGTAAATACTACTTTATTGCGATTGTGGGCTAATGAACTGGCCAATATTCCGCTTTGGTTATTTGAGGAAAGTTATCATATTGTGGGCGATCTTGCCGAAACTATTGCATTGGTAATCCCGACTACAAAAGAACATTCTGATAAAAGTTTAACCGAATATCTTCAGGAAATTATTGCTCTGAAAAAGAAAACAGATGTCGAAAAAAAAGAATATCTGCACGAAAACTGGCTGGCCCTTAATTACTACGAACGTTTTGTTTTTACCAAATTAATTACCGGAAGTTTCCGAATCGGTGTAAGCCAGAAATTAATGACGCGCGCTCTTTCTAAAGCTGAAAATATTGATGAAGATTCATTGGCACATAAATTAATGGGCGATTGGAATCCGAACACCATTACTTTTCAGGAATTAATTTTAGACGAACAAAACAGCGATTATTTATCAAAACCTTTTCCGTTTTATCTGGCATATCCTATTGAAGGTGAACCTACAAATTTAGGAAATCCCGAAGATTGGAGCGCTGAACATAAATGGGACGGAATCAGATCGCAAACCATCATTCGTGATAATGAAATTTTTATCTGGAGCCGTGGTGAAGAATTGGTAACCGATAAATATCCTGAATTTGCTTCTTTCATTGGAATCATTCCTGACGGAACTGTAATCGACGGGGAAATTCTTCCCTTTATAGAAAACGAAATTGGAACTTTTAATGATCTGCAAACCCGAATCGGGCGAAAAACCGTTTCGGCTGCGATCCTTAAAAAGTCACCTGTCATTATAAAAGCCTACGATTTATTAGAATGGAAAGGTCAGGATATTCGAAATCTTCCTTTTGAAGAAAGACGTATAGTATTGGAACAGTTGTATGAAGATATTAAACACCATGATATTCCGCTGCAGCTTTCCGAAAGGGCGAAATTTTCAACCTGGGAAGAATTGACGGAGGAAAGATTACGTTCCCGCGAAATGAAAAGCGAGGGTTTGATGATCAAACGAAAAGATTCGCCTTATCTGGTAGGAAGAAAAAAAGGAGATTGGTGGAAATGGAAAATTGAACCTTTGGTCATTGATGCCGTCCTCACCTACGCCATGCGCGGTCACGGACGACGTTCAAATTTATTTACCGATTATACTTTTGCCCTTTGGCAGAATAACGAAAATAACGAACGTGAACTCGTAACTTTTGCGAAAGCGTATTCTGGTTTAACCGATGCTGAATTTAGAATGGTTGATGATTGGATTAAGAAAAATACTTTAGAACGATTTGGTCCCGTTCGAAGTGTAACGCCACAATTGGTTTTCGAAATTGGTTTTGAAGGAATTGCGCTTTCAAAAAGGCATAAAAGCGGTATTGCGACAAGATTCCCGAGGATTATAAGATGGCGACATGATAAGAAAATTGATGAAGCTAATTCTATTGAGGATTTGAAGAGTATGATTTTATAGTTATGGATTGCGAGATGGCACTCGGATCATACGGATTTGCAAGCAAAAATACGGATCAGCGCGGATTTTTTATTTCTTGTTTTTAAAGCTCCTGAGGAGTGTAATATTTATAGAAATTATGAATATGAGCGAAAAAGAGCTCCAGAGGAGCGATATATTAATTTTTAATTAGTAGCTAAATATGATGTCCCTCTGGGACTTATTAAAAAAAAAGATTACTTAGTTTTCTTTAAAAAAGCAAAACTTAATGAACCTTAATATCTTAATGGTAAAAAAATAATGAACAGAGAGCAACTTTTTTCCGTAGCAAATGACTGGTTTGAGAATCAGGGATGGAAACCGTTTCCGTTTCAGACTCAGGCCTGGACTGCTTTTTTGCAAGGAAAAAATGGTTTACTGAATGCTCCTACAGGCAGCGGAAAAACATATGCGCTCTGGTTACCTATTGTTCTCAATTATATAAAAAATAATCCCGATTATAAAACCAAACACAAACCCGGACTTAAAGCAATTTGGATTACGCCTTTACGTTCACTTTCGGTTGAAATAAAACAAGCTGCCGAACGCGTGGTTAATGATTTAGAAACCCAAATGACTGTCGGCATTCGGTCTGGAGATACATCAGCAAGCGAAAGAGTCAAGCAAAAAGGAAAAATGCCGGATTTATTGGTTACTACTCCGGAAAGTTTGCAATTGCTTTTGGCAACAAAAGGCTATGATAAAATATTTGGCAATTGTACGGCAATCGTTATTGATGAATGGCACGAATTATTAGGTACAAAACGAGGTGTTCAAACTGAATTGGCTTTATCGCGACTAAAAACTATTGCTCCAAAAATGCGCATTTGGGGAATTTCAGCTACGATTGGAAATTTGCAGCAGGCACAGGAAGTTCTTTTGGGAGTTGATTCTGAAGCCTATAATAATTCGGTTTTGATAAAGGCTCAGATTCATAAAAAGATAAAAGTTATTTCGATTATTCCTGATAAAATGGAAACGTATCCGTGGCGCGGACATATGGGTTTGCATCTTATTGATGAAGTGGCTAAAATTATAAAAGCCAGTAAAACGACTTTGATATTTACGAATGTTCGTTCGGCCTGCGAAATCTGGTTTCAGCGATTGCTTGAAAAATATCCTGAGTTTGCCGGAGAAATGGCGATGCACCATGGGAGCATAAATCGCGAAACGCGACTTTGGGTAGAACAAGCCATTAGAGATGAAGAACTAAAAGTTGTGGTTTGTACCTCTAGTCTAGATCTTGGGGTTGATTTTGCCCCTGTAGAAACTATTATTCAGGTTGGCGGTCCTAAAGGTGTTGCACGCTTTTTGCAAAGAGCCGGACGAAGCGGACACCAACCGGGAAAAGAAAGTGTGATTTATTTTCTGGCGACACATGCAATTGAATTAATCGAAGCTTCGGCCTTAAAAAAAGCGGTTGAAAATAATGTTATCGAAGATCGAGTTCCGTATTTAAACAGTTGGGACGTTTTAGTACAATACCTCAATACTTTGGCAGTTTCGGATGGATTTCTTCCTGACGAAATTTTCAAAGAAGTTAAAGGAACATTTTGCTATCAAGCCATCACGGAAGAAAATTGGAATTGGATACTGAATTTTATCTCTAACGGAAGTCAAAGTCTGCAAGCTTACGACGAATATAAAAAAGTAGAAATCGAAGAAGACGGACGTTTTAAAATCAACAGTAGATTAATTGCTATGCATCACCGTATGCAGATTGGAACTATTGTAGGCGATGCTGTTGTAAATGTAAAATTTATGAGTGGCGGTTATATTGGTACTATCGAAGAATGGTTTGTATCGAAATTAAAACCGGGCGATACTTTTATCTTCGCTGGAAAACAGCTCGAGTTGTTCCGAATTAGAAATATGCAGGTTCTGGTTCGAAAAGCAAATCCTAAAAAGAAATCGAAAGTTGTGAGCTGGATGGGCGGACGAATGGCGCTTTCGGCACAAATGAGCGAATTGCTTCGTCATGAATTATACCGTGCCAATACAGATGATTTATCACCGGAACTCAAAGCATTACAACCTTTATTTGCTAGACAACGAAAAGAATCTATCGTTCCCGGAGACGATCAGTTTTTGATTGAAACTTTTAAAACCAGAGAAGGTTATCATGCTATTTTTTATCCTTTTGAAGGTCGATTTGTGCATGAAGCGCTGGCAAGTTTATTGGCTTATAGAATTAGTTTACTTTTGCCTATCAGTTTTTCACTGGCATACAATGATTACGGATTCGAATTACTTTCTGATCAGGAAATTGATATGCAGAATGTTCTGGATAATAATTTATTTTCAACAGAATATGTGCATCATGATTTGCAAAAAAGTCTGAATGCAACCGAAATGGCAAGACGCAAATTCAGGGATATTGCCGTAATTGCAGGTTTGGTTTTTACAGGTTTTCCGGGGAAAATGGTCAAAACAAAACATTTGCAAAGCGGTTCTCAATTGCTCTTTGAAGTTTTCAGGGATTATGAGCCTGATAATTTATTGTTTCAGCAAGCATATCGCGAAACCTTTGAACATCAGCTGGAAGAAGGCCGTTTGATTATGGCTTTGGAACGAATAAACAATCAGGAAATTATTTGGAAACCGTGTTTGAAACCTACACCTTTTAGTTTTCCTTTAATTACAGATCGATTACGCGAAAAATTATCCAGCGAAACATTAGCAGAACGAATTAAAAAAATGACTGCTTCGTATATGAAGTAAATATTTATGACGATTACAATACAAAATCAGACATTTATTTTGCATCCAAGCGGGGCTTTATTTTGGAAAACCAGAAAATTGCTTCTGATCTCTGATGTGCATTTGGGTAAAGTATCACATTTTAGAAAACATGGCGTAGCAATTCCAAATAATGTAGTTTCTGAAAATTTTAAACGTTTGACCGAAATTGTGGAAAATTTTAAACCTGAAAAGATTATTTTTCTGGGAGATTTATTTCATAGTTCTAAAAATAAAGAATGGGATTTATTCGAAAAATGGGTAGAATGCTGTACCAATACTATTATCCTCATTTCAGGAAATCATGACATTATAGATAAAAAACACTATAATCAACTTGATATTGATGTTCTGGAATCTCTGGAAATTGACAGCTTTTTATTAACACATCATCCCACAATTAAAGAAGGGTTCTTTAACTTTTCAGGACATATTCACCCTGGAATTATGCTGCGTGGATCTGGTGCGCAATCTTTAAAACTGCCTTGCTTTTTTCAGAAAGAAAATCAAATGATCCTGGCTGCTTTTGGCGAATTTACAGGAAAACACATTTTAAAACCTCAACAAAATGACATTGTGTATGCCATTGCAAATGATGAGGTTATTAAGATAAAACTAAACTGATTTCTTAAAGTAAAGCTGTTTTTGATCTGTGTCGATTGTACTATCGTTTTCAAAATTGAATTCCTGATAATTCAAAGATTTCAAAGTTTCTATTAAAACAGTATCTATCTCAAAAGCTTTTACCCAAATCAAATCGTGTTTCCTTTGCAAAGCTACTTCTTGGGCACGCTTAAAAAGTGCGATTAAATCTTCGGGATTAAAATAAATGATATGATACACGCCAATTGCTTTGTTGGCGCCCAAATTTTGATTGGTTAATCGGGAGGAATTCAGCTTCATAAAAGACAAAGGATTTTCTCCTTCATAAGCCATCAATACTTCGATTGAAAAATCATTCTGTATTTTGAATAATTTCTGACTTGAAAGATTTTCTGCTGCATACTTCTCCCCTGTTTCTTTAGCAGAACCAAATAAATGGGAATAGAATTTTAGTGCTTTTTCTTCCATCCAAACCACATTATCATTTATGATTACTACGAATTTTGCGACTTTAGACATATTTTATATTATTAAGTTTTGATAATAAATTTTCAATTATCATAGTACAAAGTTGCGATGATTTGATGGATCAGGAAAGAGCCAAAAGTCTTGTGTTTTGTTCGAAAAGGCGGAAATTTATTGGACGCCTTTTTAAACACATACAGACATAGCTCAACTTTGAATTAATCACATAGTAATCACCTTTGTCAAAGTTTGTAAACATAGCCAACGGTTGAAACCGTTGGAACGCAATGCTTAACACGTTATATTTTACCACAATGTGTTTATCTTGCGTTATTATCCATTTATCATACGATCTTAAGGTTGAAACCTTGGTCTATGATTAAAATATGACTTGATATATAATAACTTAGCTATTTCTTCTACGATATTCTAAAGGTGAAAATCCTTCGCACTTCTTAAAAAATCTTCCAAAACCGGATTGATTCGGGAAGCTTAAAATATCACTGATTTGATTGATTGTAAGGTCTTTATTTTGAAGTAATACTTTAGCTTCAAGAATTACAACATCATCAATCCAATCGCTGGTAGTTTTTCCACTATTATTTTTAATTACCTCTGATAGATATTTACGGGATACATTCAAAGCATCTGCATAATACTGTACTGATCTTTGGCTTAAAAAATCTTTGGAAAGGATTTCTTTGAACTTTTCAAATAAAGGATTTTGAGCTGAATCACTTGTAGTTGTTTGCTTTATAACGTCAAGTTCGTAAATCAGAATATAAAGATAAGCTCTTAGAATAGAAGGCTGGTTATCTGAATTGTGTTCGATCGATTCTCGTAACAAATTAAAGATTTGTTTAAACTTCATATTGTTTTTTTTCTCAAGATTAAAAACATGCATTTCGCTATTTTCGAAAAATTCATATTGTGAGAGAAAAAAAATATTAGCCTGATTGTGCAAAAAAAATTGAGGTTTGAAAAAGATAATATCGATTAAAATTTCGTCGCTGTCTTTTGTAAAACTTCTAATAACCGAAGGCCCTAATGTTACTATTGCAGGAGCGTAAATTACTGTTTTCTTTAGTTTGGTTTGCATTACAATACTACCTTTTCGAAGAAATTCTATCGCAAAACTTTCTGCGCGATAAGGTTCACTGATATAAGGATGGTCTTTTGCCTGAATATAAAAATACTCTCTATCATTATTGGCATCGGTAAACAAACTTTTATGATGCTTTAGTGAATATGTGGTAATTTTTGTATTCAATTGTTTTTACTTTTAATCCACACCAAATATAAGGAACTCCTTTTTGCATAACAAATAGTGGCGCCATATAGCGCCATTATCAGTATTCTCCTAAAAGAATATATATTTAAAAATTGAAACTTATTTTTTATCAATTTTGTAAAGTCTTCCACCGTCAGTAACAGCGTATAGAGCTCCGTCATTTCCTTGCGTAACATCTCTGAAACGTTGATTTTCTGAAGCAAGAAGTCTTTCTTCGCCAATTACTTTATTGTCTTTTATCGCAAGGCGAACGATATGCATTCCGCTTAAAGCGCCAATGAAAAGGTTATTTTGCCATTCCGGAACGCGATTACCCGTGTAGAAGGTCATTCCGCTTGGTGAAACTACCGGATCCCAATAGTAAACCGGCTGCTCTAAACCATCTTGCTGCTGAATTCCCGCTCCTACTTTTTCTCCGCTATATTCGATACCGTATGTAATAGTTGGCCATCCGTAATTGGCACCTGCTTTAAGTCTGTTAATTTCATCTCCACCTCTTGGTCCATGTTCTGCCAGCCATATTTCGCCCGTAATTGGATTAAGTGCCAGACCTTGCGGATTTCTATGACCAATAGTATACAATTCAGGTAAAGCTCCCGTTCCGGTAAAAGTCGGATTTCCGGTTGCCGGCTGTCCTTCTTTTGTAATTCTAACCACTTTTCCTAAACCTGATGCTACAGATTGTGCCAATGGTCTAGTTTCTAATACAGAACGTTCTCCGGTACTTACTACAAGAAAACCGGCTTTGTCAAAAAGAATACGTCCGCCATAGTGAAGCGTGCTTGCATTCGCAGGTTTTGCTCTGTAAATAACCGTTGCGCCTTCTATCGTTTTTTCGTCTGCGGAAAGTTTTCCTTTTGCGACAGCTGTGTTGTTTCCGCCTGTTGTTGCTTCGGCATAAACCCAATAAATCATTCGGTTTACAGGAAATTCAGGATCAATAGCTAAACCCAATAAACCTCCTTGTCCACCAGCATTAACAGCAGGAATGCCTGTAATTGGAGTGCTCAAAACTCCGGCTGTTGTAGCAATACGCATCGTTCCTGTTTTTTCTGTAATCAATAACCTTCCATCAGGAAGACTTTTTATTCCCCATGGGCTTGTAAGTGTTGTGGCAATAACAACTCCCTCATAAGGAGTATTGGTCTGAATACCGCTGATTCTTGTTTGCCCTTCAAATGCAGGTTTATACGCTGTATTGGCAGGACTACCTTCAACTGGATTGGTAATTGTGCCGGGATCTATATTTGTTTCTTTATCACTTGAGCAGCTTAATAAGGTTATCAGCATACTCGAGACTATAGCAATCTGGTTAATATTTCTCATAGTTTTGGGATTTTATATTAGAATAGATCAAAAATCTTAAATATAAAATAAAAATTGTTATATAATTTATGGGACATTTTACATAATTAACTGTAAATCTTTTATTTAACTACAAAGAGCGCCAAGTTTATATTGCTGGTTATTTTTTTTAACCACAAATTTCACAAATTATCGCAAATTTGTAATCTCTCAATCTTCGGTTAAGCTTTGTAAACTTTGCGAACTTTGAGTAATTCTTAGCGTGCTTTGCGGTAAAAAAATAAGTTCTTTGCTGTTATTTAAAATTTTTTTATACTTTTGCAATCATCAGATGATATGATAACTCAATTATGGCATTAATCAATAAAAAATCTTTAGCGGAAGAAGTTGCCTCTAAATTGCAGGAGCAAATCTCTTTGGGTCACTATAAGCTCAATGAGAAGTTGCCTATTGAAGCAGAGCTCATGAAAAGTTTTGGTGTTGGCCGCTCTTCTATCAGGGAGGCTATGAAGATACTTGCTAACTCAGGATTACTACGCATTCAACAAGGAGTTGGTACATTTGTGCAGGAAGTTACAAGTACACGTGAACCAATGGACCAGCGCTTACAACGTGCAAGTCTAAAAGATTTAGATGAAGTAAGACAATTATTAGAATTGAAAATTGCCGAAAAGGCGGCTATTAACAGATCTGAAGACGATATAATCGCAATGAAACAACATCTTGCAGCCAGAATGAAAGCTGCAAATGAAGGCTTACTTGAAGACTGTGTCGAAGCGGATATACAATTTCACATTGCTATTGCAGAAGCATCAAAAAATGAGATCCTCGCTGATCTATACAAATCTATTTCGAAACATCTCAAAAAAGAGTTTCTTAGTCTCTATCCGGATACTGAAATATTCAAAGAAACTTATGCTATACACGAACAATTATTAAAAAGCATTATTGCAAAAAATCCAAAAAAAACCTGGAACATTGTCGCCGAAATCGTAGGACATACCCATTACTAATTTTTTTCTAAATTCATCAGATGATCTGATTTTTAAATTATGACAACAAACACCATTTCCCATTCAAAACAGTTGGCCCAGCAAACTGTATTCTCCATTTTATTTACCATTAGTTTTACTCATTTTATCAATGATCTCTTGCAGGCTGTCGTTCCTGCTGTATATCCTGTTATAAAAGATAAATTTCATTTAACGTTTACAGAAATAGGACTAATTACCCTGACCTATCAACTTACAGCATCAATCCTGCAGCCTTTTGTTGGTTTTTATACAGACAGAAGGCCTCGTCCGTATTCGCTGGCCGTTTCAATGGTTTTTACATTGCTTGGTTTAGCAGCCGTGGCTATGGCTTCGAGTTTTAACAATATTCTGCTTGCCGTTAGTTTAATTGGTATCGGATCGTCTATATTTCATCCCGAAGCTTCAAGGGTGGCACACATGGCATCAGGCGGTAAAAGAGGTTTGGCTCAATCTATTTTTCAATTGGGCGGAAACGCAGGAAGTGCTATTGGTCCTTTGCTTGCCGCGATAATAGTGGTGCCTTACGGACAATTTAATATTATCTGGTTTTGCCTTGCAGCGGTTGTAGGGATTGTGGTTCTTTCAGGTATTGCCAAATGGTATCAGGAACATCTAAATCTTAAGGCATTAAATAAATCTGTTGTCAAAGAAGAGATTCATCACTCGCTTTCAAAAAAGAAAGTCATCTTTTCATTGGGTATTTTATTGGTACTGATCTTTTCAAAATACTTTTATATGGCAAGTATGACCAGTTATTATACTTTTTATCTGATCGATAAATTTCATTTGTCTGTACAGGAATCTCAAGTGTATCTTTTTGCATTTATGGGAGCAGTTGCTGCCGGAACTTTATTTGGCGGACCATTAGGAGACCGTTTTGGAAGAAAATATATTATCTGGATTTCGATATTGGGAGTTGCACCTTTTACTTTGTTATTGCCCTACGTTTCTCTTTTCTGGACCGGAATTTTATCGGTAATCATCGGTTTGATTATCTCATCGGCATTCTCGGCAATTTTGGTGTATGCAACTGAACTTGTACCTGGAAAAGTAGGTTTGATAGCGGGCCTTTTCTTTGGACTGGCATTTGGTATGGGCGGATTAGGTTCTGCTATTTTAGGAAAACTGGCAGATACTACCAGTATCGAATATGTTTTTAAAGTATGTGCATTCCTTCCTTTGATTGGAGTTTTGACTAGTTTACTTCCTAATATCGAAGGCAATAAAAAATCTCCAAAAAATTAAATCCCGGAAAATTAAAATGTTTTACTAATTCGAATTATTATATATAAAAAGCGCTGAATTTAAGGATTCAGCGCTTTTTTGCTTATAGTAAATCAGCTATTGCAATTATAGAATTAAGGTACTAAAACTGCACGTCCTTTTATTTTTCCCTGACGTAACTTATCATAGACTTCAAGTGCCTCATCTAAATTATATTTTTCGATTTCGATATGAATTTTCTTTTGTATCGCCAGTCCAATTACTTCCATTAGTTCTGTTCTTGATCCCCAATACGGATTTGTCATGCTCACACCGAAAGGCAATCCGTTCATATTATATTCGAATTTTCCTCCTCCTAAACCTACAATAGTTAAGTCTCCGTCTAAGCCAATTATTTTAGTCCCCAGATCTATTGTAGCTGTTGCGCCAACAAAGTCCAAAACTACCTTTGCCTTTTTTATTCCGGTAATTTTTTTGATTTGTTCGCCAGCATCTTTATCCGTAGAATTTATAGCATAAGCAGCTCCAAGTTGTTTTGCAAATTCCAGTCTTTCTGGAGTTATGTCGCAGGCAATAATGGTTGATCCGCACATTTCAGATAAAATTTGCAACGCCACATGCCCTAATCCTCCAACTCCAATAACTACTACGTATTCATCGGGCATTAATTTATGCAGCGAGCGTTTTATGGCCGAATAGGGTGTTAATGCTGCATCTGTTAACGGAGCGGCAATGACAGGATCTAAATCATGAATAGGCACTAATAATCGTGATGAAGGTACTAACATATAATCTGCCATTCCGCCGTTTAATCCTAATCCACCGCCATAAGCTTGTTCTGACTGGTGATCACAATAATTTTCGTTTGAATGTTGGCATGGTTTGCAATGTCCGCATCCCCATGGTCCGTAAACCAAGACAGCATCTCCTTTTTTAAATCCTTTTACATCTTGCCCGATTTCTTCGATCCATCCGGCATTTTCATGTCCTAAAGTAAATGTTGTACCAGTAATAGTGCCTTCATCAATTATATGCAAATCAGAATGGCATACTCCTGCTCCGCCAATCTTTAATAATACTTCATCTCCTGAAGGTTTAGGTTTTTCTAAGTCAGTTATAATCCTAACATCTTTGTGTCCATAATATCGTACTGCTTTCATAAGAATATATTTATAATTTGATACTATAAATTTACTAAAACCATACTGAAGACAAAAGTTAATCTATTATAAATAAAGCTTTTTATACGTTAAAAAAACAAGGGAAAATGATTCAAAGTTTAACTGTTATTTTGACCTGACTTTTAATATAATTCAGTACGTAAAAACTAAAAGCCAATATTATTAGCAGGATCGGTAAAACTGCAACTACATTCTCTGCGCATATTTTTAGACTGTTTAAAAATATATTTTAAGTAAAACTGATGTGAAGAAGGCGCATATTTGCCCAATCCGTTCAGATTATAATCATAAGCGTAGCCTGCCTGGAAATCCTTTAGAATATTGATTCCCATCATTGCTGTAATGGCCGAATCCCATCGGTAGGAAACTCCAAAACGGAACTTTTCCATATACTCAAAATTAAAGGCAAAGTCTATTGCAAATGGTGCATTCTGAGCTGCTTTTGCCAGGATCGAAGGTTTAAATAATAGCTCATCGTTGAGGCGTGTCTGGTATCCGGTCGTAAAATAAATCTGAGGCATTGTTGTTATTGACGCGCTTTTTATTGTGGGATTATAACTCTCTTTAATAAAATTAGGAGTAGACAATCCGATAAACCAACTGGGGGTATTGAATAAAAAACCAACACCAATTCTTGGGGTAATCTGATTCTCTATATTGTTTTGAAAACTAACATCATCGGGGTTATTGAGATCGAGACGATTGTAATCAAGATTCAGCATATTAAAACCTGCTTTAAGTCCAAAGGTCAGCATGTTTAATTCATTTGTATAAATGGTATACGAATAATCGCCTGTTACAATCAGGTCCTGCGTTACTCCCAGCTTTTGGTTTATTACATTAAATCCTGCTCCCATATTCATAGAAATCGGAATGTTTATATTAAGATTCTGAGTTTCCGGAGCACCTTCAAAACCAGTGAATTGTGAGCGGTGAATTAACAACACACTTCCATCAAAAAAACCGGCAAAAGCGGGATTAAAACTAGACATATTGAGTTTATAATCTGAAAATTGTGCATCTTGCTGTGCCCTGGCAGAAAAAAGTGTAAATGTAAACAGTAAGACTACTATAGTATTGAATTTCATTTGTAATATTCGGTTTGTGATTAGGGATTTAAGTGCAAAAAGCCTTTTTTAGTGATGCGCTTATTATCGTGATTGGTGAAACTAAATACATAGTAATATGTTCCAAAAGGAAGCAAACCTTTGCCGCTGCCTAATCCTTTATTTGCAAATCCCCTAAATAAATTGTCATCATCTCCATAACGTGTGGCTTCGAATACCAAACTGCCCCAGCTATTAAAAATTTCGAGTTTATTGTCCGGAAAAGCCGTAACTCCTTCTATGGCGAAATAATCATTTTTTCCGTCACCATTTGCTGATATTCCGTTATATACTTTAACATCACAATAGCGAAAAACGACCTCAACCTGCAATCTTTTAGAACTCTCGCATTCATCTCCTACATAAGAAGCATAATAATTATGATGATCTTCAAGGACTGTGGCAGCACTTAATGGTAAACCTCCTGAAGCGCTTTCGTACCATAGAATCTGTTCTTCATTGGTAATAAGATCCGTAATTGTTGCTTCTTTTTCTCGACAGATGTATTGTACTGCATTTCCTGTTGGGACTAAAGCATCTTTCACATTTATAGTAACTGCCACACGATCACTGTAACAAGTACCGTTATAAATCGCGGCATAATATGTTCCACTGGTTAAAGCAGCGCTCGAAGAAAGAGGCTGTGAAGATGAAGCATTAATAAACCATTTTACGTTTGTACTGTTTACTCCTATTGTCGCTACAGTAGGATTTTCGATGGCACAAAAATCTTGCATTAAACTGGTGAAAACCGGAGGTGACAGCGGAAGAACTGTAACAATTGCTGTTGCCGACGCCTGGTTTCCACTCTTATCCTTTACTGTGAGTGTTACAGTATTATCTCCAAGGTTACTGCAATTAAAAGTAGTTTTATCCAAAGTCATCTTATCAATAACACAATTATCACTTGAGCCATTGTTGATCTGCGCTGCAGTAATTACTGAATCACCTGAAAGAGTGAGCTGGATAGTAATATTTTGTGTTACAACTACCGGATTTATTCTATCCTCGACAGTAACTATTGCGGTCTTTGAAGCCACATTTCCGTTGCTATCTGTAACGGTAAGAGTTACTATATTAGGTCCAATATTCGAACAATTAAAATTGGTTTTATCTATAGTCATTGTAGCGATACTGCAATTATCCGTAGAGCCATTATTAATCTTTGCCGCAGTTATAACAGCACTTCCTGCGGCATCGAGTTGAACGGTTGTATTTTGTGTTACCACAATTGGTTTTACTATATCCTCTACTGTAACTGTTGCTGTTTTTGAAGCTGAATTTCCGTTGACATCCGTAACAGTAAGAATTACAGTATTATCACCAATGTTAGAACAGTCGAAAGTAGTTTTGTCTAAAGTCATTGTAGCGATCGCACAATTATCTGTTGAACCATTATTAATCAGCGCCGGAATTATTGCTGCATTCCCTGTTGCATCGAGTTGGACTGTTATATTTTTTGATACAACAGTTGGGGCGGTCAAATCTTTGACAGTTACAACAGCAGTTCCGAACGCTGAATTTCCACTTTTATCTATTAGGTTAAGTGTTAAATTATTATCACCAATATTCGAACAATCGAAAGTGGTTTTATCCAAAGTCATTGTAGCAATCTCACAATTATCAGTTGAACCATTGTTGATTTGTGCTGCGGTTAAAACTGCATTTCCTGTAGCATCAAGTTCAATGATAATATTTTGTGTTACTACTATTGGGTTTATTTTATCCTCGACAGTTACTGTTGCTGTGTTCGAAGCTGAATTTCCGTTGACATCCGTAACTGTAAGTGTTACCGTATTTGCTCCAATATTAGTACAACCAAAATCTTTCTTATCTAAAGTTATTGTAGCAATACCACAATTATCAGTTGAACCATTATCGATTTCTGCCTCAGTTATAACAGCATTTCCTGAAGCATCAAGCTGAATTGTGATATTCTGCGTAACTACTATTGGTTTTACTTTGTCTTCAACTGTAACCGTTGCCGTTTTTGAATCTGAATTTCCGTTGACATCCGTAACAGTAAGCGTTACGGTGTTTGCTCCAATATTGGTACAATCAAAATCTTTCTTATCTAAAGTTATTGTAGCAATACCACAATTATCTGTTGAACCATTATCGATTTCTGTTGCAGTTATAACAGCATTTCCTGAAGCATCAAGCTGAATTGTGATATTCTGCGTAACCACTATTGGTTTTACTTTGTCTTCAACTGTAACCGTTGC